>JANXXY010000280.1 GCA_025350365.1 Bacteroidales bacterium
TGCTAGATTGTAAACGGTAACTTTTCATACATGTAACGTTGCAGCCAGTGCAAATAAAAAGGACTCCGAGACAGAAAATGAGTTAATTTTAAGCTCAATAATTTAAGAAATCCAACCATATGAAAGACAAAAATAAAATGATCAGAATATATTCAGGGACAGAATTAACAGTAAACTTACTGAAAGATGAATTGGAGCAAATTGGCATATCAGGATTAATTCAAAATGATTTTAATTCGGGAATCGTAGCTGGATTTTCTGGTGGAGGTCCATCCTCGATTGATCTATTCATCCAAGAATTTGATTTGAAGGAAGCCGAGCCAATTGTCAATGATTTTATACTCCACGATAAAGGATAATTAAAAAAGCAATGGCTACAATAAATATTACTTCATATGGGCTGCAAGCCCAAACATGAAGTACTGAATGAACCCTCATCACACCATTTTAGAGATTTTTCCCAACTCATTCAAGTATGTACCATCGGCCTTTGCAAAAACAAGATTGTTAAGGAGTTTCCCGCACGAGGTATAAAGCACCTTCCATTACGCCAAAAAACATGGTATTTGAAGAACAGCCGAAATAGTTTAGCTTCACCCAATCTGGTTTGCTTCTTTTTATAGCGTAGGTGTTTTTTAAGTTTTTCGATGAGGTTTACATTCAAATAGTTCCAATTGAAATCGGTGCTTTTTGTGTTTTTAAGCGCTGATTAGAAAACTGCCACTAATTAATCCTTCAAACAGCGTATTGAACAACCACCATTCTTATTGTAATTGAATTTGTAAGCAAAGCCGTTACAATAATACAGGTTTAAAAAACGGGCAGAGTAAGTATCATACATATTAGAATTCCACCAGTAACCGTAGTAGCCAATGTATGAGAATGTTCCATAGTTAGTTCTAAAGCCTCCGGGAAGTGCAGTAAATCCACTTTCATTGGTAGCTCCTGCATTAGGATTTTGCCAATGAGAAGTCCCTCTTTCATTTAGTTTGTTACCCGCAACACCTTCCCCTCCTAAATAGTTAATCAATATGGACCATTCGGAATCATTTGGCACATGCCAACCTGTAGGACATAATTTTCCGGTTTTTACTGTGCGCCAATTGTATAATGCCCCATACGAGTTCTTATATTCAAGTTCATCATTGTTATACCAGCAATATCCCGGTGTTGTCAACTTTGACCATAACGAACTATCTGTAACCAACGGAATGGCAGCTCCATCATTGAATTTAGTAACTTTCAGGTTTTCGACCATCCATACCTGTGTACCAATTTTTAGTGTGTGATAAACATTGCCGTCAATGTCAGTTACAGTTGTTCCGGCTTTAAACGTTATTCTATCGGTTTTCGCCCCTGATGGTTTGGTTCCGGTTTCCTTTGTTTTGATCATTAATGCCTTGTTCTGCGCATTTGGCATACCAATCCAAATAAACATGATCAGTACAATTATTATTATTTTTTTCATATTTACTCATCCTCCAATTAAATTGATTACCTATCTGTTAAGGTTGTGTTTGTTCATATTCTGATTGTATTTTAGGCATATCCAAATGCAATGAGCTACCTTTATGAATAATAAGCCGATAGCGTAATACGGTTGGTTTGTCCATTGACAATTCAACCCTTTCCTTCCCGGGAAAAACAATATTTTGCATGCTCGCTTCATAACTTCTTAGTATCCAAGGTGCCGGATAATTTGGTGTAGTCGGATGACAGAGTATAGTTAACCCATCTATTTCTCCTTGTTTCCCTGATGGAATAGAAAAATCCATCCATGAACCTGCTTTTATTTGTTTAATTTCTGAAAGAACAGGTCCACTTTCCGAAGTAAAAGTGAGGGCTTGTGAATGCTTAATTCTTGCACAGAACCCCCCATAGCCCTTTTCATCATTTGACCCTCCGATACTTACACCAGTTACTAATGCAATTAATCCAATTTCAAAATCAATAGCTCTGATGTCATCTTTTAACTGGTGAACAAGAATAGTCGTATGCTCTTTAACAAATGATCTACCATCCTGAAATAAGGAAGATTTCCATAAAATATTCAGACTTAATTGTGCGGAACCCTTATTTATTTTCGTATTCAAATCGATAACATCCTGTGATATGTTTTCTCTAACCCATCCGTCTCCAATGCTTTGATTATTAACATAAATTTGATGCCATGCCCAAAAAATACCCCGATGATGAGGATGATCAGCCGGAAACTCCTCAGTAAGTGTATCGCCACCTAAAGAAAATAATGGATGAAGATAATTATTGAAAAAAAATTTGCCATCCGGAGTTTTCCGTTCTTTCTGATAAAAAAATACAGGATGCCCATTTTCAGAAAGAAAAATACCCTGTGGTGTTTTCTCAAATACAAAAAGTGGTTTAAACGTTGTATCAAAACCGGAAACAGCGATCAATGTGAGGCAGATGAGAAATACTATTATTTTTGAATTCATACTAATTCTACTTTAACACATTAAACATCTTGAACAATAATACTTTATCACTATATGATAAAATTTGGGTATTAAACAGCAACGTAGTTGCGACATCTTTGTAGAAAAAAATTTATCAATATTAAAGGTGCGTAGCACCGAAATAAAACACAAAATATTGATATCACCACTACGTGGCTTAA
>JANXXY010000303.1 GCA_025350365.1 Bacteroidales bacterium
GTGTCGGATATTCTTTTCAATATTGTAATAACCGGCAGCGTAACATTGATATTCACTCTCATAGGGATGTATACAGTTGATCGCTGGGGACGAAAGGGTCTGATGCTTTTTGGCGCCGGAGGGTTGGCCGGAATATACGCCATCCTTGGTTTATTTTATTATTTGCATTTTCAGGGTTGGCCACTTCTTTTGCTGGTTGTTATGGCAATTGCCTGTTATGGAATGTCGCTGGCTCCGGTAACCTGGGTTATCCTATCGGAAATATTTCCCAATCGGGTTCGCGGTGTCGCTATGTCGGTAGCAACTTTTTCATTATGGGCTGCATGCTTTGTCCTCACTTACACTTTCCCTTTATTAAACGACTTGCTGAAAGCTTCAGGAACCTTCTGGTTGTATGGTGCGATTTGCCTCATGGGATTTGTTTACCTCTTTTACCGCTTGCCCGAAACCAAAGGGAAGTCTCTTGAGACAATTGAAAATGAACTTTTAAACAATAAAAAATGAGAAATCTAATTTTTGCATTATTCCTTCTGGTGATCATGACCGCGTGTGTTAGCAAAGAGAAAAACGATTCCATAAATCTGTCCGGGGTATGGAATTTTAAAGCAGATCCTTCGAACAAAGGAATGGCAGAAAAATGGTTTTCAACCAGACTTATCGATAGTATTAATATGCCGGGATCGATGACGGAGAATGGCAAAGGCAACGAAGTGAACGCATTAACGCAATGGACAGGTCAGATTGTAGACAGTTCATGGTATAAATTACCTCAATTCGATAAGTACAGGAAGCCCGGCAATATAAAGATTCCCTTTTGGTTACAACCTGTCAAGTACTATGTTGGTGCGGCCTGGTATCAAAAAAATGTGGAAATTCCTGATTCCTGGAAAGGTAAATATGTGCAACTTTTTCTTGAACGTTGCCATTGGGAGACTAAGGTTTGGATTGACAGCAAAGAAGTGGGTATGAGAAATTCACTAGGAACACCTCATATTTACGAACTTACAAAATTATTTACACCAGGCAAACATACATTAACAATTTGTGTAGACAATCGTGTGAAAGATATTGATGTGGGAATGAATTCACACAGTATTTCCGATCATACTCAAAGTAACTGGAACGGTATGGCAGGTAAACTAGAACTGCAGGTCACCTCACCACTTTTTGTTTCCCATGTTCAGCTATATCCCGATCTGCAAAAAAAAATGGTGAAAGTAAAACTCACCTTTATTAACATCACCGGAAGTCCTGTAAAAGGGAAGGTAAATATTGTAGTTGAAACCTTTCAAAAAGGTTTAGGCGAAAATCTACAAACAATTGAAAAAGAAATTATTGTTGATCACGTAACGAAGGAAGTGGAAATTGAATACCCCATGGGGTCAAATCCGAAAACATGGGATGAATTTCACCCCAATTTATATCGTATGAAGATCCGGACAACCGGGGTTGGCGATATGGGAGATCTACAAACCATCACTTTTGGAATGCGCGATTTCAAAACAAAAGGAACACAGTTTACCATTAATGGTCGTTTATTGTTTTTGAGAGGAACACTTGAATGCGCCATCTTTCCAAAAACAGGGTATCCTCCCACTGACACAACGTCATGGATGCGTATTTTTCGGATTGCCCGTGCTCACGGATTAAATCATCTTCGTTTCCATTCCTGGTGTCCGCCCGAAGCCGCATATGATGCCGCCGATCGCTCAGGATTCTATCTGCAGGTGGAATGTAGTTCGTGGGCTAACTCCGGAGCCAGCATTGGCGATGGCAAACCATTGGATAACTACCTTTACAAGGAAAGTGAGCGAATGATAAATACTTATGGCAACCATCCCTCTTTTTGTATGATGTTATATGGCAACGAGCCCGCAGGGAAGAACCAGATAAAATGGCTAAGCGATTTTGTTTCTTATTGGAAGATCAGGGATCCGCGAAGGCTCTATTCCTCTGGTGCAGGATGGCCTGTTATTCGTGAGTCTGATTTTAATAGCTCCTCTGATCCTCGTATACAGGCATGGGGACAAGGATTAAACAGTATCATCAATGCCCAGGCGCCAAGGACGGATTACGATTGGAGAAATAAAATATTGATGTTTGATAAGCCGACAGTTAGTCATGAAATTGGTCAATGGTGCGTCTATCCCGATTTTAAAGAAATTGCCCAATATAAAGGTGTGCTGAAAGCCAAAAACTTTGAAATTTTTAAAGAGACACTTGAACAAAATCACATGGGACATCTGGCCGATAGTTTTCTTTTGGCATCCGGCAAATTGCAGGCGCTGTGTTACAAGGCTGATATTGAAGCTGCATTGAGAACCCCCGGGTTCGGAGGTTTTCAATTACTCGATCTTCATGATTTTCCAGGTCAGGGGTCAGCTTTGGTTGGAGTTCTTAACTCATTCTGGGAACAAAAAGGATACATTACACCAAAGGAGTACAATAAGTTCTGTAATCAAGTGGTTCCGTTGGTTCGGTTACCAAAAATGGTATACACATCAGCAGAGACTATTACAGCTCAGGTTGAAATAGCCAATTTTGGAGAAGCTAAATTAAAAGATTTGATACCAACCTGGAAAATTAACAGTTCGGATGGAAAAATCTGGGCTGAAGGAAAACTTCCCAAAACCACTATTCCTATTGGCAATGCAATAAAAATAGGTGAAATAACCCAATCAGTCTCGAAAATAACACAAGCACAAAAACTCACATTAACGATTACCATTGGTTCGTTTGAAAATAGTTGGGATATTTGGGTTTATCCATCAAGCCTTCCAAAAGATAATGGTCAGGTTTTAGTAACACAGATTCTTGATGCCAGAGCATTGGAAAAATTGAAAATGGGAGGGAACGTATTACTCACTATTAAAAAAGGCGGTATAAAACCCAATAAAGGAGGAAGCGTTCAGGTTGGTTTCTCGAGTATTTTTTGGAATACAGCATGGACTAATGGTCAACCCCCTCATACATTAGGCATTTTATGCAATCCAAAACATCCGGCTCTTGCTGATTTTCCAACTGAATATTATAGCAACTGGCAATGGTGGGACGCAATGAGTCATTCAAATGCGATCCTTTTGTCCGATTTTTCGCCTGATTTAATTCCTATTGTTCGAATTATTGACGACTGGTTCACTAACCGTCCGTTGGCTTTGATTTTTGAGGCCAGGGTAGGAAAGGGAAAGATCATAGTTGCAGGTGTTGACCTTATCTCCGATTCTAAAAAACGTCCGGAAGCCAGACAATTATTGTTCAGTTTAAAAAAATATATGGCGGATAAGTTTTTTATTCCAACCACTACAATAGAAGTGGAGAAATTGAAAGGACTTTTCAACAATTGACATAATTAGAATCTGACAATAACAATAGTTTGGTAAAGTTTCAACTTTTGCATTTTTATAAAATGTAATACGTTGAAATACATAGAAATAAAGAAATATTTCAATATATATCTAAGTATTTCATTTTTAGAATATTGCTGAAAATTTACCGAAGTGTTGCATAATGTATGCTTGTTTTAATTTACCTCTTTCCCTACTTTCCTCCAAACATAGGAAGAAGCCGGCTTAAATGTTCGTTCGGAAATCCCTCACTGTTTGGGGATAGACTTAGGATGGAGTAAGCGAGTTTTTAGACCGATTCTATTTAAGGTGCTGGGAATGAAATAACTAATTTTGAAACATACCTCTATGGAAGTAAAAGCTTGGAAACAAGTTGTTACGATACCTACATATGGTATCGGGCAGCCTGAAAAAAACCCTGTTTTCTTAGAAAAAAGGATATATCAGGGAAGCAGTGGTGTTGTTTACCCGCATCCCGTTATCGAAAAAATACTTGATAAAAAAACAGATAAGGAATGGAATGCCGTTTTTCTGGAAAATAAATATCTGAAAATTATGATTTTGCCAGAACTTGGGGGCAGGGTACAGATGGCCTTCGATAAAACAAAACATCGCCACTTTGTATATTATAACAACGTAATAAAACCAGCATTGGTTGGACTTACAGGGCCTTGGATATCAGGAGGGATCGAATTTAACTGGCCACAACATCATAGACCAAGTACATTTGAACCATTAGATTACGCCATAGAAGAATTTGCCGATGGGAGTATAACAGTATGGTGCAGCGAAGTAGAACGCATGTTCCGAACCAAAGGCATGGCTGGTTTCACGTTATATCCCGACAAGGCTTACCTGGAAATTAAAGTAAAACTTTTTAACCGGACACCTCATCCTCAAAGCTTCTTATGGTGGGCTAACCCAGCGGTGCATGTTAACAACGATTTTCAATCTGTTTTTCCTCCAGATGTAAACGCTGTATTTGACCATGGGAAACGCGATGTTTCCAGGTTTCCGATTGCCACCGGCACTTACTATAAAGTTGATTATTCCAAAGGTGTGGATATTTCGAAGTATAAAAATATTCCGGTTCCCACTTCATATATGGCCATTACCTCCAAATATAATTTTGTGGGTGGATATGAGAACGATTCACAAGGCGGCTTGCTGCATGTTGCTAATCATCACATTTCACCGGGCAAAAAGCAATGGACTTGGGGTAATGGTGATTTTGGCAGAGCGTGGGATCGAAACCTTACCGATTCAGATGGACCTTATATTGAGTTGATGTGTGGCGTGTACACCGACAATCAACCTGATTTCTCATGGATAATGCCTTACGAAGAAAAGTCGTTTAACCAATATTTCATGCCTTACCACGATTTGGGTATTGTGAAAAATGCTACCAAAGAGGCGATGATCAATTTGGAAATCATTAATGATAAGGTTGTTATAAAAGTATATACCACAGGAGTATACCCGGAATCAAAGGTTCGTCTTACCCAAAACAATCATATTATTTTCGAAGAAACCTTCGATTTTTCTCCTGAAAAATCTTATGTTAATGCAATTTTATTTGCTGGCTCCCCGAAACCAGAGGCATTAATTCTCTCAGTAATTACCAAAAGCGGAAGAACACTGGTCTCATGGAACCCTGGGAAAGAAATAAATAATGATATTCCGGAACCGGCGAAGAAAGCAATAGAGCCCAAAGAAATTTTGAGTATTGAACAACTATTTTTAACAGGACTTCATCTCGACCAATACCGGCACGCTACCTATAATCCAACTGATTATTATTTGGAGGCTTTGAGTCGCGAACCCGGCGACGTGCGAAACAACAATGCCATGGGCTTATGGTATATGCGTAAAGGACAGTTTGCCAAAGCTGAATGCTATTTCAAAACAGGTATTGGCACACTTACCGAACGGAATCCGAATCCATATGATGGCGAATTATTTTTCAACCTTGGATTGTGCTTGCGTTTTCAGATGAGAAACGATGATGCTTTTGATGCTTTTTACAAATCGGTTTGGAATGCTGCCTGGCAAGATGCCGGTTACTTTAACCTTGCCCAGTTGGCATCGATAAAAAACGATTTGGATGATGCTTTTGATCTCATATCTCGATCTCTAATTCGCAATGCCCACAACCACAAGGCACTTCATTTGAAAGTGGCTATTTTACGTCGGCTGGGAAGGGTTGACGAGGCCCTTACTCTTGCAAACGAATCTCTTGAACTGGATCGGTTTAATTTCGGCATTTTATTTGAAAAGCACTTGATTCAAAAAGATTTGGAATCGTTAAAAGATTTGAAGGAAATTATGCGTCATAATATCCATTCATATATCGAATTTGCACTTGATTATGCCTCAGCAGGGCTATTTGCAGAAGCCAAAGCACTTCTGGAGACAGGAATAGACACACTTTGTAAGGTTTATCCAATGGCATATTATTTTCTGGGTTGGTTTGCAGCTCAAACGGATGATACTGTATTGGCAAAGGAGTTATTTATCAAAGCAGAAAGTATGGATCCAACATATTGTTTTCCAAATCGATTGGAAGAGCTGCTGGCACTGCAATGTGCCATTGATTTAAATCCAAATGGAGCTAAGGCGTCGTATTACCTTGGTAACCTCTGGTATGGGAATCGGCAATACAATGAGGCGGTTGAATGCTGGGAGAAATCGATGGCGCTGGATGGTACTTATCCTACTGTACATCGAAATCTGGCACTGGTATATTACAACAAGCAGAAAAATGCTTTTAATGCTTTGGAGAAACTGGAAAAAGCATTTGCTCTTGATACTACCGATTCACGAATTTTGATGGAACTTGATCAGCTTTACAAAAAGTTAGGAAGGACGTTTTCTGAGAGGTTGACTTTGCTCGAAAAATATCCAACATCAATAGAATATCGGGATGATTTATATTTGGAACGATCCGCATTATACAATTCTCTTGGGAGCCACCAAATGGCGCTCAATCTTTTATTAAAACGTTCCTTTCATCCATGGGAAGGCGGGGAGGGAAAAGTTACCGGTCAATTTCTTTTTGCACATATTGAATTAGCCAAATTGGCTATTAATGGGGAAGAATATGCAATTGCATTGAGGCACTTGGAAGCTGCTGAAGTTTATCCATACAATCTGGGTGAAGGCAAACTTTATGGTATCCAGGAAAATGATATTTTTTATTGGAAGGGTTGCGCTTACGACGGAATAGGCTCTTCAGAAAAAGCTGTTTATTTTTGGGAAAAGGCTTCATTTGGTCAATCGAAGCCATCGGAAGCCATGTTTTATAATGATCAGCAACCTGATAAAATTTTCTACCAGGGATTGGCATTGATAAAACTCGGAAGAACAGAAGACGCTAACGGCCGCTTTATGAAACTGATAGATTATGGCGAAAAGCATATTTTTGATACAGCTAAAATCGACTATTTTGCAGTAACGTTGCCCGACCTTTTAATTTGGGAAGATGATCTGCAAAAAAGGCATACATTGCATTGCCATTACCTGATAGGATTGGGTTACCTTGGCCTTCACAATATTGAAAAAGCGATAAGTAATTTTAAAACTGTATTAGTAATGGATATGAACCATTCCGGTGCAAGTATCCATATGCAAATGGCAGTTCAATTGAAAGTTGGGGATTGATTTTCTGTAAAAAATTGACCAATAATTCAATATTAAAACAATTCGTTGATTGATATCAAAGGTTTTAAAAATCTCCAACATGAATCAACGAATCTAAATACAAAGACCAAACACTTATTTCATTGGTGGCCAGTTCTCCGGATTATTTCCCCATGAGGTGTTAGGTTTGCTGCCCATGATAAATTCCAATGTTCCGCCGCTGAGAATGTCCTTGTGCGTAATAAAGGATTTTTCATAAGGAGTACCATTTAGTTTTGCCGATTGAATATAAACGTTTTCTTTCGAAACACCCGCCGCCGTTATGGTAAATGTTTTTCCGCTGCCCATGTTCATGGTTAATTTATCGAACGCCGGTGTTCCAATGGCATAGATACCATTAGCCGGGTTAACAGGATAAAAGCCCATGGAACTGAAAATATACCAGGCTGACATCTGTCCGCAGTCATCATTACCACAAAGGCCATCGCGAGTGGATTTATACAACGAATCGCGTATCATGGCAATACGTGATTGAGTTTTCCAAGGCTCTCCGGCATAATTATATAAATAGGCTACATGGTGACTGGGTTCATTCCCCTGTGCATACTGACCCACTAATCCCGAAACATCAACAATTCCCACTTCGGTATTCAACTTGGTGGAGAATAACTGATCTAACTTATCAATAAATTTCTTGTCTCCTCCCATAACTTTTTTTAAACCAGCAATATCCTGGGGAACAAACCAACTATATTGCCAGGCATTCCCTTCGGTAAATCCGTTTCCGGATTTTATTAAGCCCGGATCAAAAGGGTTCATCCAGCTTTTGTCAGTATTTCGCGGGCGCATGAAACCAAGGGTAGTATCGGCAATGTTCCAATAATTTTGCGAACGTTTCATATATTCGTTGTAGTCTTCAGTTTTTCCCAGTGCCTTGGCAAATTGGGCGATACACCAGTCATCGTAAGCATATTCAAGCGTTGTTGAAACCGATTCCAGTTTCTGATCGTGAGGAATGTAACCATATTTGCGGTATAAATCGGTGTTACGAATGTTCTGCATGGCGCTTTTTTTCATGGCAATAAACGCTTCGTTCGCATCAAAACCTTTGATTCCCTTCAGGTAAGCATCGGTTATTACCGGGATGGCATGGTAGCCCGGCATACAATTGGTTTCGTTACCCCACAGACTCCATACAGGCAATAGTCCACTTTCGCGATATTGCGATAACATCGCATTTATGATATCGGACACTAGCTTGTCATCAGTCAATGTTAGCAAAGGATGCAATGCACGGAATGTATCCCATAACGAAAGTGTGTAGTAATTGTTAAAACTCGTGTCGCGATGAAGCTTTCCATCCATACCGGTATAACTGCCATCGACATCCGAGTATAGGTTTGGAGCAGTAAATGCATGATATACCGCCGTGTAAAATATTTTCAACAAATTATCGTTGGATGATTCAACCGTGAATTTAGAAAGAATTTTTTCCCAGGTATTAGCTGCGGCAGTTTTAGTGGCCTCGAAATCCCAACCGGTAATTTCAGCGCTTAGATTTTTCTGTGCACCCTCGATGCCCGATGAAGAAAGACCAACTTTTACCATTAGTGGCTTGTCGCCCAAAACACCAAAATTTAGAATTGCTTTGGCTGAATACCCCTTAGTTTCTTTCAATCCCCC
>JANXXY010000325.1 GCA_025350365.1 Bacteroidales bacterium
ATAACATCTTTTACTTCCACCCCGTAAGCGCCTATGTTTTGAATTGGGCAGGCGCCAACATTTCCGGGGATAAGCGACAAGTTTTCAATTCCTCCCAATTTTTTGGAAACACAGAATTCAACAAACTTGTCCCAGTTTTCACCTGCATAAGCACGAAGCCAAGTGCTCTCTCCGCTATGTTTTACTAATTCGATGCCTTCAAGATTCGGATACATCACTATTCCATCGAAATCCTTCGTAAAAAGCAAGTTGCTGCCACCTCCTAAAACCAGTTTGGGTAGAGGATTGTCGCGAAAAATATCAATAATGGATTTTAAATCGTCAATAGTAGTTGCTTCTGCAAATATTTTTGCATACGACTGTATTCCAAATGTATTGAATGATTTAAGAGAAAAACTTTCTTCGATAATAATCATAGCGGTGCATTAGAAAACAAAAGTAATGATTTGCTCATATTAATTGAAGTACCAGTAGAAAATGTTATTTTTGGTGTGATGACAAATATAATACTTTCTGTTACAAACGATCTGGCTACAGACCAACGGGTTCATCGGGTGGCTACAACGCTCATAAAAAACGGAGCAAATGTTACATTGGTGGGACGGTTACTCAAAAACAGCTTGCCGTTAAACCGGGATTATAAGACTTACCGAATGCGGTTGCTTTTTACGAAAGGTCCTCTGTTTTATGCCGAATATAACGTACGGTTGTTTCTTTATCTATCTTTTTCGAAGGTAGATATATTGGTGGCTAATGATTTGGATACGTTGCCGGCCAGCTATCTTGTTTCGGTTTTACGCAGAAAAAAGCTAGTATATGATGCGCATGAATATTTTTGTGGTGTACCTGAATTACAGCATCGAAAACTGGTGCAAGCAATGTGGAGAAAAATTGAACAATTTATATTTCCCAGATTAACTGATATTTATACAGTTAATAGCTCAATAGCACTACTTTATAAAGAAGAATATGGAAAGATTATCGGTATCGTTCGAAATGTTCCAATACGGATTGAACGAGATAATTGGCCTGGCAGAAGTGATCTGGGTTTGCCTGATGAAAAAAAGATTATTCTATTACAAGGAGCAGGAATAAATAAAAATCGTGGAGCCGAAGAAGCTTTGCGCGCTGTTCCTTATCTTAATAATGTAGTTCTTCTAATTATAGGAGGAGGCGATGTGATTAACAATCTGAAAACGATGACCTCCGAAATGGGGTTGGGCGAAAAGGTGATTTTTAAACCGAAAATGCCTTACGACGAATTGATGTGTTATACTCGACTTGCCGACATTGGTCTATCGCTTGATAAGGATACCAATATTAACTACCGTTACAGTCTGCCAAATAAATTATTCGATTATATTCAGGCTAAAATTCCTGTGCTGTGTTCAAACCTGGTTGAAGTAGTTAATGTGGTTAATACTTGGCAAATTGGAAGAATTGCTGATGGACATGAGCCGAAATATCTAGCAACGATGATCTGCGAAATGCTTGAAAACGAATATCAAATCAATATCTGGAAAAAAAACTTGGCAAAAGCCGCCGAAGAGCTTTGTTGGGAGAAGGAAGAAAAAGTGTTAATGGGGATTTATGGAAAACTGCTTTCACCTAAACTGGATGTACCAAATATGAAAAATGTATGATTCTGATTTATTCCACAAAAATAACCCCCCGCATTTCATTCATTTCGAAATTTTTATTTTCGGAAATACTAAAAATCCCTTGCCGGATAACATCGGGCATGGATGATTTTAAAGTTTATAACGGGCCAAAACTTAATTATTCCAACCAGAAATCTGAAGGCCTTTTCATTAAACCTGCATCATTGCTATTTGAAACAGGGATTAGTAGTTTTATTCCAGAGGTGGGTTTGTTTCAATGTATGCCGGTGTTGTTTCCTGTATCAGATAAATTATCACTTCCGTTTGATATTTTTGCTGCATCTTTTTATATGATAACGCGTTATGAGGAGTATTTACCTCAGCCTATGGATATACATAGACGTGTTTTGCCTTCAGAATCAATAGCATATAAAAGCGGATTTCTTAACAAACCTGTTGTAGATCAATGGGCAATGTGGCTCAGAAAAATTGTTGAGGAAAACTATCCCGAATTTCATTTTCCTCACAGAGAATATCACTTCATCCCAACTGTGGACGTAGATATTGCTTATGCTTATAGGCACAGGGGCTTTTTAAGAACTATGGGTGCCGCGTCAAAATCTGTTATTAAGGGCAATTGGAGGGACTCCATTCATCGCTTTCAGACGTTGCTTTTACATCAACCTGACCCATATGATACATTTGAATTATTTCGCTCATGGTTTACAGAATTTAATTTAACTCCTAAGTATTTCTTTCTGGTAGGAAAATATGGTAGGTACGACAAAAATATCGCTCCGACACAACCGGCCATGAGGGATTTAATGGTGAAAACTCGCAATAAGTATGAAGTCGGAGTGCATCCGTCGTATAAATCGAACACGAATCAGGAGGTTTTGCATTCGGAAATTAATAAGTTAAAGCAGATATTGAATGAGGATGTAAAAATTAGCCGGCAACATTTTTTGAAACTTCAGTTTCCTGAAACCTATCAACAGCTAATAGCAAATGGCATTAAAGAAGATTATTCTATGGGATATGCCTCCTTGCCAGGGTTTAGAGCAGGTACATGCACTCCATTTCCCTTCTACGATTTAACTTCCGAAAACGAAACATCCTTAAGAATATTTCCCTTCCAAGTAATGGACGGAACGTTAAATCAATACATGAAATTGTCTCCCGATGAAGCACTTGTTGAATGCAAAAAATTAATTGACGAGGTAAAGAAGGTGAATGGAACTTTTATCTCGTTGTGGCACAACGAATCACTTAGCGAAATGCGGGAATGGAAGCAATGGCGTACTGTATATTATAAATTATTAGAAGCCGGTATCTAGTATTATGTACTAATTTTCATAAAAGAAATAGTGCCGATATCCCTGTTGATACTAAAATAAATATACGATAAGCCTTCTCGGGCAGCAAATTCACAAGCTTTACTCCTAAGTATGCACCAAGGGCTATAGCCGGAAGAAGCATCAGATTAAAGCTGAAACTTGACCAGGTAATGTTTTTCCAGAAAATTACCTGCAAAGGAACTTTGGCGTAATTAATTATGAGGAAAAACCATGCCCCGGTGCCAATGTAGCTGTTTTTTGGAAGACGCATCGATTGCAGGTATATTGCCATAATTGGTCCGGCGGCATTTCCAATCATGGTAGCGAATCCTCCGGAAACACCAAAGACTGGCGAATACCAGCGTTTTGCGGGCATTTGCAATTTTTCTTTGTGGAAGTCCTGCCAAAACATCAACACCACACTGGCCAGAACAATAATACCGATCATGGTTTTAAATGTATGGTCCGAAATATATTTACCAATAATTAACGCGATAAGTAAACCTGCAAGTGCCCATGGCAGTAGCTTGAAGATGTATTTCCATTCGGCATGGCGGTGGTAGTACAAAACGGCAAAAATATCAGCCATACAAAGCATGGGCAGTATAATGCCGGTGGATGGTTTTCCACCGAACAATATAGCCATTAATAGGATTGCCAGATTACCAGCACCCGACAATCCTGTCTTTCCCATGCCAATGAGTATGGCGGCCAAAATACCGCAAAGCCAGCCAAGGAAATTTATTTGCGTATAATCCACCAGTGTATTTTTTATAAACGTGATGAAGTTACTTTTTTTAGTGTAAACTGGCCATAATACACATTTCTCAATATTTAAAACGTTAAACTATTTCATAACCAATCGTACTGCAGCTCCTCCTCCAGGTGCTAAATTTACAGACAATACTGATAAACTATTAACTTTTATTTCTTTATAATCAAAACTTTTAGGATTTGTTTTCCAATCGGCATCAGCGCCATCCGAATATATTTGAGCTGTGTATTCCTTATTTTTGTCCAAAAATTGCAGGTTGATGGTCAATTCACGTTTGTTTTCGTTTGTAATGGCACCCACATACCAAATCCCGGAATTGCGATCCTTGCGGGCAATGGTAACAAAGCTTCCTATTTCGGCATTCAATACTTTCGTGTCGGACCAATCGCAAGGAACTTGTTTAATAAAATCGAAAGCTTTGCCATTGTAATTCTCTGGAAGATCCGAGGCCATCTGAAGCGGACTATAAATAATTACATATTCCGCTAATTGTTTAGCAATGGTTGTTTGCACCCGGGCATAGTGTTTGGCAGGTTTATCAAAATTAAAGGTGCCGGGTGTGAAATCAAAGGGGCCAGCTAACATCCTGGTAAAAGGTAAGATAGTAGTGTAAGAAGGAGGATTCCCGCCATCAGACGACCACGCGTCATACTCCTGTCCACGAGCTCCTTCCTGAGTCATGAAATTCGGATAGGTACGGCATAAGCCGGTTGGTTTCACGGGTTCATGGTTATCAACCATAATATGGTACTTGGCTGCTGTTTCAAATACCTTGCGATAATGACGCACACCAAACTGTCCGTCGTGCCATTCCTTTCCATTGAGGTATTTATTTACATAGCCTGTTTTAACAGAATTTACCCCATGCAGCTGGTATAATTTGAACGCATCTTCCATTTGCTTTTCATAGTTGGCCACGGCACCAGCAGTTTCGTGATGTCCAATCAGTTTGATTTTTTTAGATTCTGCATATTTGCATATTTTGTCGATATCGAAATCGGGATAAGCTTTTGTAAAGCTAAAAACATTTCCATTTTCAGGCCAGTTACCATCCCAGCCTTCGTTCCAGCCCTCCACCAAAACACCACCAAAGCCATTTTTAGCGGAAAAATCGATGTAACGCATTGTATTTTCGGTTGTAGCGCCGTGGATGGCACCTTGTCCCCATGAGTATTTTTCGAGATGCATGCCCCACCAAATGCCAATATATTTGATTGGCTTAATCCATGAAATATCCTGCAATTTGCATGGCTCGTTTAAATTAAGCATCAAATACGAAGTCACAAGGTCGCCTGGTTTATCCGTGATTATCATTGTACGCCATGGCGTTTCGAAGGGTGCTTTTGCGTAAACCTTTATACCATTCGCCCATGGAACGAGCTCACACTTGAACCGGGAGGAATCAATCCGCACTAACGTCATCGATGCATAATCAGTAAGGTTTGCCTCATGAATTGCCAGGAAAAGCCCTTCTTTTGTTTCCAAGGTCAACGGAGTGTTTACCGTATCAACCTTATTTAAAGCGGTATGTCGAAATATGCTTTCGTAATAGCTATTGTCCGAATGCACTGGAATCCACCATGCGTTATGCACAGCGGGAAAATTAAATTCGGTTTCTTCGTTGGTTATGATAAGACTATCGATATTCGGTTGCTGTGGAAACTTATAACGGAAACCAAATCCATCATTAAAGACCCGGAAAACTAAATCCAGCTTTCTTTTCAAATTTTTTATTTCCAACAGATGCACAACTAGTTCGTTATAGTTATTAACAACAAACCTTTTTTCGCCCCAGGGTTGTTCCCATGTCTGGTTAAATGAAGATTTTTCAACACTTTTAATTTCAAAATCTTTGTCTAAAGATGGAATGTTTTTAAACGTAAATCCCAATAAGGATTTAAGAAGAATTGATTTACTATTCCGCGAAACAGAATAATAAGCTTGTCCATTTTCGATAGACAAGTTAACAGACAATTTTCCATCAGGAGAGGCAACAATTGAATTATTGACTTTTGCCGATACTTCGGATAGCTGGCAACTTAGCAAAAGCAATAGGAGGCCATTACATACTTTTTTTAGTGTGTTCATTTTTAAACGATTAAAATTGAATAAAGTCAGGGATATCTTAAGATTTTATTCGGGTTTATTCCCAATTTACTTAAGGAACCTACAATGATTATTTGATAAATTAATATTATGGGACATTTGTTTCAAGACTATCCAATACGTTGACAGCCTTGTCATTTTGTACTGAAACGAAATAGTAAAACGACTGATCAAGCGATTTTTGTGCCAAGGAATTGTTTTTATACTTTAACCTCAAATCGTATTGTTTTTTTATGTTTTCAAAAGCGTTGTTGTAATCAATAACCCCACCAAAGTTTTTTACGGTTTCAAGATGCTTATTGCCAAACTCTTTAGTTGGCTCAATCATCGTACCTTCTCCAAAATCATTCCATGTCGCAATTTGCACGTATTTCATGCTGGCATTTTTAGCTTTTTGTAATGTTTCTTCAAGGGTGATACCATCTTTGTAATCGATTGTCCAGCCGAGACTTTCTCCTCCACCTCCCTGAGTATAAAAATCCTTAAACCCGGGATAAGCACAACCCATCGCAACATTTAAATTGGGGGCTTTGCTGGTATAAAAATTGTCGAGAGAGGAAGTGTTCTGATAAACCCAGGCATATTCACCCCGGGCATTGGTTCCGGCTTCACCTGATTGATACCACAATGTTAGTAAGCAAGGTTTTGGACTGATATTCGTGAAGGTCTGAGTCCAATCGTCTGGTTTCTGCATAACTATCGGACCAAATACAAGCAATAAAGGCTCGTTGCTAATTTTTATATAATTTGGTTTTGAAAAAAAATTAGTTTTAAGGTACGTCATATCATCTTTGGCTCCGTTAACAAATGAAGCTGCTTCACCTTGTTGCACTGTCGGTTCAAGAGTACGATCTTCATAATCAATAGCAAATTGAAGCCCTGTTTTTTCGATCAGGCTCACTAAAGCTTCTGTATTCTTCTTTATAGCTTTGTAATCGTTCACATTGTGTGTTCCATACCAATCAATAATTACTCCGTCAATGCCTGCATATTTCATCAATAAAAGATGATATTCGATAAGAAATTTGTCACTTGACGCATATGGTCCAATTGACGGATAGAAATGCGCAGCTATTTGTCTTTTGCCATTCGCATCAATTACATCCGGGTCCTGACTTTTCATTGTCCAATGATAACCCCACTTGCCGTTGGTACTGGTTTCCTTCGATTCAAACCAAACCATATAATGAACAAAAATCTTCATTTCGTTGGTTTTCTGAATTGCAACAGGTTCCAGAATCCGGACATTTAGAGTTGTTCCGGGATTGTCGCTTTTGCTACAGGATAGTAGTAAAGTTGAAAAAACCAAAGTACACGATAAATCTACCAGGACTTTCATAAGCATCATATTCTACGATTTTATCAACTTTAATATTGTAAATTACAGGGACACAAACTTGTTAAGATTTTCATCTTCACAAAAATATTGTGTCCCTGATATTTTCTGACAGGTACAAATATTAATTGTACCCTTGATTTTGAATCAGGTTACCGTTCTTTGCTATTTCGGAAATAGGAATTGGAAATATTCCTCGATAAGCGGGTGTTACGTTTTGATTCCAGCCTTTTTTGAAAAAATCACCAAAACGAATATTATCGGTACGTCGATGTCCTTCAAACAAAAACTCACGTCTTAATTCATCATTAATAAATTGCAAATCAATATCTGCCGGAGTATTTAAACCAGCGCGTGAACGAATTTGTGCGCAAATGGGTTGAGCTAGTGCTGCAGATCCTAAACGAACTAAGCTCTCGGCTTTCATCAGCAGAATTTCTGAATATCGCATGAGCACCCAATCGTGGTCACGTTCCCATACTTCGCCATCCTTTACTTCGTATTTTTTTAATCGAACGCCTTCGTTTTCGTTTGCATGTCCAAATTCTTGAATTGTATCGGTATAATCCAAAACATTACCATCTCCCATTAAAATAGGGGTTCCGGTTGCCAGATTGATTTGTACCCCTGCAAGCATTGATTTCTTTCGAACATCTTTATCGTCAAACGATTTATATAATCCCGGCGTACCGCACATGCCATTTGCACTCCAGGGCCATTTGCCAGTTGCAGAAAATGCCAGATGCTGATTGTAGTGAAATGACATCGATGACAAATAATTGCCTGTGGTTCCTGCCTTATGGTCGTAAGGAATGGAAAAGATTATTTCTTTCGATACTTCATTATTAGTTAGGAAGCTTGTGAAAAAATCAGGTTCTAAAGTATAACCTGTAACCTTATCACAGGCATCGATGCAATCCTTCCAACGAGCTTGCCCTACATATATTTCGGAATTCAGGTACAAACGTGCTAATAAGGTGTACGCTACATTTTTTGTTATCCTGCCGTAAATGATATTACCTGGCAATTCTGGAAGTATGTCCTTTAATTCCGATTCAACAAAAGCATACACTTCAGCTTTAGTTGAATTTTTAGGTAGTCCGTTGTTTACAAAATCAGTAACTATTGGAACATTTCCAAACAAATCCAAAAGGCGCAAGTAGTAATAGGCTCTTAAACCACGAAGTTCAGCTTTGATTTTTGATTTGGCTTCAGCCGCCTGATTCGAATTGTCGATCGCAGAAATAACCTGATTTACCTTGGCTATACCAATAAAATGATATCTCCAGGAACTAAGTATCATCAGGTTACTTGAAGTCCAGGTATGAAACTTGGCTTCCTGATATCTACCACCGTCCCACCAGTTATTGCCTGGAAAACGGGTTGGAATACAGGCTTCGTCTGATACACATTCATCAAGGAAAAAAACATATTCACATGTTGGAAAGGCATTAGAAGTTGCATCGCTAAAACCCCTCAGGGAAGCATATGCACGGCCCACGATAGTCTCAATTTCACCTGAACTTTTTCCATAGTCATCTGCCAAAACCTGATCGTATAATTTTTCGTTTAGTTTTGTACAAGCCACAGAAAACATCAAAGTGACGGCAATTGTAATTATTAATTTTATTTTCATATCATTTATATCTAATTGTTAGAATGAAACATTTACACCAAATGAAAAAGTACGAGGTTTAGGATAATAGTTGTTCATATCTATCCCAGGACTATTTAACCCTTCAATACTAATTTCCGGATCAACTCCTTTATATTTGGTAATCACAAATAGGTTTTCGCCAGTTACATAGAACCGAAGTTTTTCGATACCAATTTTTTTAATTGAAAAGTTATATCCCAATGATATGCTTTGTAAACGGAAAAATGAAGCATCCTGTATCCAGTAACTTGAATAGGCAGGGGGTTGGTTTTTTCCAATACCACTATTTAAAAAATCGTCCGGAACATTATAGATAGGCATTCTAGTACCATCATACATTATCATATCAGATGCATTCAAAACTTTTTGGCCAAACATTCCATATGTTGAGATACCTAAATCAAATTGCTTGTACGTAAAATTCATACTTAACCCTAAATTTAATTTTGGTTGAACATTTCCCAGGTTGGTAGTATCGGGGCCAAGAATATAGTTACCGTTTTCATCCAATCCTTGATACGTTCTACCCCAAAATGTTCCAACCGGATATCCCTCACGAAGAGTTTGAGTAAACACACCTGTCATCCCTGTTAACCCATTGAGTGAACCAAGTTCAACAGCCTGTGGTTTTGATGAATCAGACAATTTAAATGCATCATTGGAAAGTTTTACCACTTTTTGCACGTTATGAGATGCATTTACATTTACGTCCCATGAAAAGTCTTTAGTTTTAATAATATTAGCATTAAGGGATATTTCAATACCTTTATTAGTCAAGTCGCCAACATTTGCCAACTGAACACCAACTAGATAAGGAGGAACCGGAACATTGTATGTGTACAGTAAATCGCTTGTTTTCTTTTGATAAATTTCAATGGTACCATTAACACGGTTAAACAACCCAAAATCGAGACCTACATTTGTTGTAGCCGTAGATTCCCATTTCAAATCAGGATTTGCATTTTGGGAGGGACCGTACGATAGTTTCCATTGTTTTGATTGGGCATCAAAATAAGGCACAGAAACTGTACCACCTGTTGACGAAGGGGATGAAGTACCATAAATATAGAATGATTTGTAATCACCAATACCATCCTGGTTGCCTGCAACACCATATCCTAAACGCAATTTAACGTTATTCAGCCACTCAGTTCCTTTCATGAAATTTTCATCGGAAATACGCCATGCCGCAGATGCGGATGGGAACAGACCCCATTTATGATTTGAACCAAAACGGGACGATCCATCTTCGCGTAATGTTCCTGTAAACATGTACCGACCCATAAAACTGTAATTTACGCGACCATAATAGGAAATGAGTTTTGAATTACCTTTATATGAATACACATCACCTGCCTGAGCATCGTATCCGGCACCCAAATTGTTATAGGAAAATAAATCGGTATTAAATCCCTGACGAAGAGCGCCAAAACCATCATACATGTAATCCAGATAAGAATATCCACCTAAAATATTAAGCTTATGACTCCCAATTTCCTTATTGTATGTTAAATAACTTTCTAACTGAGCATTGCGGTAGTCACCCAAAGATTTTTGACCAAAGCCAACAGAACTTTTCCCTTCCATAACAGCATATGTAGGTTTGTATAAGCCTGACTGGTGAGAATTATATTCGTACGAAATGTTAACCACGGCTTTTAAGCCCTTTATAATCTCATATTCGGCCTTTCCATATCCCAATAAGCGGTGACGTGTATCTTCGGAAGTCCTGTTTGTATTAATTTCAACAGGATTTTCATACAATGTACCCGGGACATTACTAAAATTGTTGTTTTCGTCCCTTACCGGAATGGTTGGGTTTAAATTATATGAGCGTAAGAAAATGCGATTATCAATGACGCTCCATTTATCGAAATTGGTATTTACACCTGCTTCCAAACGCAATTTGTTTTTTAACGCAAATTGAAAAGCTGAAGCGCTTATTCCCATTCTTTCTAAATAAGTTTTCTTAATAACCCCATCATTTTTTAAATAATTTAAAGCGATATGATATCCTCCATCTTCCGTGGCACTATTATATGTTATGGAATGTGACTGAGCCATACTTGTTTGTTCCAATTCTGCTTGCCAGTCGGTATTTCCGCCATAATCCACTGCATTGGCAATGCTATTATCGCGTACATATTTTCGCCATTGGTTGGCTGATAAAAGATCAAGGTGATGGGCAACTGAACCTACAGCTACATAGCCTGAATATTCTAAGCTTTTCCCCTTCTTGGCTCTATTTGTGGTTACAATAATAACCCCATTGGCCCCTCTTGATCCATAAATTGCGGCAGATGATGCATCTTTCAGAACATCAATCGATGAAATTTCAGATGGTTGAATAGAATTGATATCAACACCAGGTATACCGTCAACCACATATAAAGGACCATTAGAAGCGGTGAGAGAAGTACCTCCTCTTAAACGTACTGACGCACCTTGCGAAGGATCACCGGACCCTTGGATGACTGTTAAACCGGCCACCTTTCCCTGAAGCAATTGTTCGGATGAAGTAACTACACCTTTTTTAAAGTCATCTGCAGATACTGATGCAATAGCTCCGGTTAAATCCGATTTACGCATTGTGCCATAGCCTACCACCACTATCGTTGCTTCACCAAGGGTAATAAAATCTTCTTCGAGTTTGATGGATAACTTTTCGGATGAAGATGCCGTAATTTTTTGTGATTTATATCCTACAAACGACATCTTAACAATCTTACCTTTAAAGGTTGAGAGAGTGAATGCCCCGTTAACATCAGTCATTGTGCCAATAGATGTTCCCTCAACAATAATAGATGCGCCAGGTAAAGGTTGTCCTGCATTGTCAATTATTACGCCATTTACCAATACTTTTTCGGTTTCCTGACCATATGTTCCTATGTTCAATAACATTGCACTCATTACGAAAAAGGCAAACCGAACAAGGAAAGTATATCTTTGTTTTTTATTCAATTTCATGATATTAAACTTTTAAGTTATTCTAATTCTGATAGTTGAACAAGTGAAATGTCTGTATTTAAAACTTCCCTGTTGTTGTTGTCCTTAACAACAAGATGGATTTTATCAAGACTTGGAGACCCTGCAAGTCCCGTAAGCAAGTCGATGTATGCCCGCATATCGGCTTTGACACCTTTAAAATCGCCAGTCAAAGTTTTGTCGCCTGCTTTAATGGTGTATGTTAACTTGCTAACATTACTTTCGTTAAAAATGCGTTTAATGATGAAGATATCTTTTTGACTGAATTTTTTAGGAAAAATATAAATTTCAGGATCGGGAGGAACCGGAACCCCTGGGGCTCTGAATAAAAAATCCTTACCGCCAGCATCTGTACCCACTTTCACCCAATCCTTAGCGGGAACAACAAAAGAAATACCTTCCATCACAAAATCCTTTGCGACACCGTAATATTGGCTTGGAACCATATCTAATTTGTAAATGTCATTCCCCATATTTTTGAATTTTGTTTTTTCAAATAATACAGGATTCCCCATGTTTGCTTCCACGATGGTGCCCTCTTGAAATTTATTCAATCCACTATGCAGGTGGATAGAAGGAGAACCTACTAGACCACCCTTTACGGCGCCTGTCCATACTTCCTTGGCATTAATTAATATTGAAAGAGGTTGGTTAAGGGAAAAATTTGCAGGAAAAATTTGAGCTGATTTACTTGCTCCGGCAAATGCATCAAGATCTGTCCATGATCCACTTACATTGATAACATCGCTTTGCATTGTTCCGGCCAAGTCTTTCAAACGCATCCAGAATCCAGCAGAACTCTTAATATCAATTATTGATTTGTTAAAATAAATTGTCGGAGTAATTGTTTTTTTCCAAACCATATTTCCAACATATTCAAGCTTGGCGAAGGCTGATGAATTGGCCCAATTACCTGCATCAGGTTCTGACGGTGACCATGCCCATAAATAAAGGTCTACACCATCAACAAAAGTTGTTCCTGTTAAATCAAAATACCAGACAACTTCTTCATCAAGTGCAGTAATAGCGGGATTAGTCCATATTTTGGCAGGGGCGCCACCTGCAGTTTGCCCATTCACATTTCCGGATAAAAAAATTACCAGAACTGTGATTAGTAAAAAAATGTATTTTTTCATAATCAATTTGTTTAATTTTGAATAGATAGTTGATAAGTATAAGAAACAAAAGGAACTCCGTTGATCTTACGAATCATGGTAAATTGCAGCACCTTTTTTTCGCCAGGTATGGTCAGAATATCAAGGGTTGCTGTTTTTGCTAATTTTGTTGCATCGGAATAAAGGTTGATTTTACTTGCCGTTCCATCAGTATGAGGATAGGCATAATCCATGTCCCAAAACCCGGTTGGAGAGAGCAATCCAGGAGCCGTTCCTGATACTGAATAAATATTAGGTAGTTGATTAGCATCTACCTGAAAAGTGATGCTAAAGCTTGCAAAATTGAATTGATCCGTTAAAACCATTTCAGTTGTGGCTTCTCCATTCGCTTTCGCTATTTCATCAACTTGTTTAATTGATGTTAGAGCCCACACTCCGTTTATTTTTTCGGAAATGACTATTGGAGCCACATAGCTCCCATCCTCGGTTTTTTTACACCCATAAAATAAGGTGAAACACACTAGCAATAGTAGAAAAACTGCTGTTTTTTTCATACAAGTTAAATTAGTTAGTATAATTATTTATTTGTTTTTACGAATCTTCTCCATTGGATATCTTGAAAATTAGTATCAACCCTGCAAATCTATTTTTTACCTAACTCATAATGAATTTATTCAAATGCAATCTAGGTTACATATATCTACAACAAAGTCATATAGCTAATTGTAAGCATTATATAAATAAAAACTAAATAAATTATCTAGACGGGATATAGGAAAAAATTCATCTTTAAGAGACCTATCTCTAATAAATATTTGAACTAACGTTTTATATGAACTAAACTTAATTCTACTTCAACAGATTTTGAATCCCTCGTATTTA
>JANXXY010000334.1 GCA_025350365.1 Bacteroidales bacterium
TTAAATTACGTGAGTATTGGATGTCTGAAGTTGGCAATTTGAGCGGTTTTGACATTAAAGCGGAAGACGATACTTTATTTGCCGATATTAAGAACAAACACAACACAATGAACAGCAGTTCAGCTGAAGCTCTTTTTCAAAAATTGGCTCGTTTTGCAAATGATTACAAAAAAACAAAATGTTATTGGGTTCAAATTCTAGCAAAAGGTAGTTTCTGCGAATTGTGGAATGCAGAAATAAATGGTAAAGAATATAGCCACAGCAGAGTTTACAAGATTTCGGGCGACCAATTCTATGCTTTACTTTCAGGACAAGAAGATGCATTATGTGAACTTTACAAGGCTTTGCCGATAGCAGTTAAAGATTACTTAAAATCAATTGGCAAGAACAAAGAAATAATCGAAAATTCTGCTTTGAATGAGTTAAAATTAGAAACCAAGTCATCCAAAAGAAGCATTTTAGACCAAATCACTTTTGAAAACTATAATTACTATCTGGGTTTTGATAAATTGTAATATAGGTTTAGAAATTTCACGATAGAATAACCAACTTCTGTTCCCAAATTGACAGGAACAGCATTTCCAATTTGTTTATATTGTTGTGCCATTGAGCCCTCAAATTTCCAATCATCAGGAAATGTTTGAATCCTGGCATATTCACGGACAGTAAACGGACGGGTTTCTTCAGGGTGGCAACGTTCTGTTTGTTTTTGAGCAGGACTACAAGTTAATGTTAGACAAGGTTCATCCCAACCAATTCTACGGGCAATACCTGTTTTTCCGCCACTGAGATGAAAACTTCCGCCCATAAATTGCTTTTGAATTTCTAATGGCAAATTACGCCAGTACCCTTTCGGCGGCACTAAATCTAAGACATCTATTTTGCTCTTTGGATATTTTGCTCCTTCGGACTTTGGAACATTATTTTCAAATAAATCCCCCTTTTTTAGAGCATCTTTTAGATTGTATATTTTCTTATGTGGCTTTGGATATTCGTATTTTAAATTAATATCCTTTCGTATTCCTACTAAAATTAAACGTTCTCTTTTTTGTGGAACTCTATAATTTATGGCTTTTAAAACTTGGAAAGGAGCAACATTATATCCAATCTCATCTAAAATTGAAATCATACCTTGTAATGTTTTTCCATTTTCATGGCTCAACAATCCACGAACATTTTCACCAATACAAATAGGCGGATTTACTTCTTTTACAACTCTGGCAAATTCATAAAATAACGTTCCTCTTGCATCGGCTAAACCTAATTTTTTACCTGCATAACTAAACGCTTGACAAGGGAAACCACCAGCGACAACATCAACATTGTTATGGTATTCTGAAAAATCAAAATCCTTTATATCTCCTTCCAGGACTTTCCAATTTGGACGATTTTTACGTAATGTCTGACAGGCCCATTTGTCGATTTCATTTAAGGCAACACACTTCAAGCCAGATTTCTCCATACCGATAGCTAATCCACCGGCACCAGCAAATAATTCTAACACCTTGTAGTCATTTTCAGGTTCAGCATAATTAGAAGTTGTATCTTTTGTATCTTTAATCAGAAAATCGGTAAATAATGTTTGGACTTCCACTCTATTATAGACACGATAATTACTTATTGGCTCACGAACGGCAGACAATTTGCCTTCCCGATCCCAACGTCTTAAAGTTTCTTTACTTTTACCAATGAGTTTAGAAGCTTCTGAGAGTGTTAAATATTTATTCATAACCACATAGTTTAACCTTATACAATGGTTACAAATTTATAATTTTAAAACGACACAACCAAAACTGACGGAATAAAATAATGAATTAACTCCAAGAACTACTTATTTCCAAGTCAGGCTTTTGGAGCTTCGATGATTGGAAATCAGGATTTTTAATTGAAGTTGATCTGTAAAAAACCTCCAGGCGAACTGAATCAGTTCATTAAGTGCAGGATAGTCGAAACTACACTAATTTATTTGCTTCACGAAATCACTTATCCCTTTCTTCCAATCGGTTGTTTCGTTTAACATTTTTACAAAAGCACTACCAATGATGGCTCCGTTAGCATAGGAACTTGCACGATTAAAAGTTTCGCGGTTGGATATACCAAAACCGATTACCAGCGGATTTTTCAACTTCAATGCTTTTACCCGCTCGAAATAAGCCACTTGGGTCGATACAATGCTGCCTTTGGCTCCTGTGGTAGACGATGACGATACCATGTAAATGAACCCATTGCTGATGGAATCGATCATCAGTATACGTTCGTCACTGGTTTGCGGTGTGATAAGGAAGATAAACCGCAAATCGTTTTCTTCAAAGTATTTTTTAAACGATTCCTGATATATATCCATGGGTAAATCGGGAAGAATTATACCATCCACACCTACCTCGCGACACTTTTTACAAAAAGCTTCCACGCCGAATTGAAGCACCGGATTAATATAACCCATCAATAACAATGGTGTTTTTACCTTTTGGCGGATGTTTGTTAATTGATCAAACAAACCCTTAATGGTCATGCCGTTTTTTAAGGCTTTTGCGCTGGAATCCTGTATTACCGGACCATCTGCCAAAGGATCAGAAAAAGGCATTCCTATTTCTATCATATCGGTTCCCGAAGCTTCCAGCTCCGTTAAAATGTCCGCTGTGCTAAGTAACGTGGGATGTCCGGCCGTGAAATAGATGGAAAGTATATTGTTTTTTTTCTGGTGAAATAAGTTATCGATTCGATTCATGAAAGTAGAATTTAGTACCTGTTAATTAGTATATTAGATGTTATTAATAGTACTTTATGCAATCTTTTAAATCAAATTTAAAAACTGAATTTAAAGTAACTAGCTATTTGCCAATTACCCATTTTCAAATTTTCAAATTTAACGAAGTGCTTTAATATATGTCTCCATATCCTTGTCGCCACGACCAGAAATATTTACCACGACTACATCCGACGATAAAAACTTCATTTTTGGTAAAGCTGCCAGTGCATGTGCCGACTCTAAGGCCGGGATAATACCCTCGAGGCGGGTGAGTTCAAACGCCGCTTTTATGGCTTCGTCGTCGGTGGCATCGAGAACAATCGTTCGTCCAATACTATGTAAGTAAGCATGTGCAGGACCAATACCCGGATAGTCTAACCCGGCAGATATGGAATAAGGCTCGATAATTTGACCATCGGCATTCTGCATTAGTTTGGTGCGGGCTCCCTGAATTACGCCGTCAGTTCCTCTTGCAATAGATGCTGCCGTTTCGCCGGAATCAACACCTAAACCGGCTGCTTCCACAGCAATTAACTTTACTGCTGCGTCATCAATAAAATGATAAAATGCTCCCATAGCATTGCTTCCTCCACCAATACAGGCGAGAACGTAATCGGGAAGCTCAGATCCTGTTTGTTCTTTCAGCTGCCAGCGTATTTCTTCGCTGATAACCGATTGAAATTTTGCCACCAAATCGGGGTAGGGATGAGGGCCTACTACCGAACCTATCAGGTAGTGCGTATCTGTGGGGTTGTTAATCCAATCGCGGATGGCCTCATTGCCAGCATCTTTCAATGTTCGGTTTCCGCTCATCGATGGAATAACTTTGGCGCCCAGCATTTTCATGCGTAATACATTTGGCATTTGACGTTTTACATCAGTTTCACCCATGTGCACAACACAATCCATTCCCATGAGGGCACACACGGTTGCTGTGGCAACCCCATGCTGACCTGCCCCTGTTTCGGCGATGATTCTTTTTTTGCCCAATTCTTTGGCTAACAATATCTGCCCAATCGTATTGTTTATTTTATGTGATCCGGTATGGTTTAAATCTTCGCGCTTAAGGTATATATGAGTGCCATAGCGGTTTGAAAGGCGTTCCGCATAATAAAGCGGCGAAGGCCGTCCCACATAATATTTTAATAGTCTGTGGAATTCTTTCTGAAAACGCTCATTGTTGATAATGTCGAGGTATTTTAGCCTCAGCTCTTCAACATTCGCATACAACATTTCGGGGATATATGCTCCTCCGAATTGTCCGTAAAAACCTCTTTCGTCGGGTGAAAAGGACATGTAATTTTAGATTTAAGATAATTTTAGATTTACGATTTTAGATTAACAATTTAACAACCAGAAATTTTTCTTATTGTGATTTTTTCAATTCTTTCAGTTCGCTGTTTATAAAACAATCAATCATTGTCCGGTAAATGGTTTCCACTATACCGGCATCAATGTCGTTTTGCATCGCCACATTTCGAACCTTAGTTATTACTGCCTCAACACGGGCGGGTGCTTTAACATCATCGATTGACGTTTTATATTTCGCAGCCTGTTTTACATAAAAATGCCGTTCACCGAGCAATTGAACGATTTGTTGATCAATAAAGTCGATATTCAATCGAACTTCTTCCAAAGATTCTGGTTCCATCGTTTATGTAGTTTTTATTTTGTTAAGAAAATCTTTAAGAAGTTTAACCTCTTTCAATCCCGGTTCAATCTCAAACCTGCTGTTGATATCAATACCTGCAAGATTTGGATGTTCCAAACTCAGGATATTATCAACATCTTCAACGCCAATACCTCCGCTAAGAAAAAAAGATATTGAGCCATGATATTTGTCGAGAATATTCCATTCAAATTTCCGACCGCTTCCACCATAATCTTTTGTATTTGTATCGAATAAAAAATAATCGCAAACATTTTGATAGGGCAGCAGGGAATTCCAGTCAAATCCGGAATGGATACCGAATGCTTTTATAATTTTTACACCTTTATTTTTCAAGTCGCTGCAATATTCCGGTAATTCGTTGCCATGCAATTGAATGAAGGCGAAACAATATTTTTGTGATATTTCAACAACCTTTTCCAGCGATTCATTAACGAATACCCCTACGGTTTCAATTTGGGGCATTAGCTTTTGCAGGAAAGATAAATTGAGGTTGTCGCCCACATACCTTTTTGATTTCGGGTAAAAAATAAATCCCATCAAATCGGGTTTCAAGTCTGCCACAGCCTGAATATTGGCACTTTCACGCATTCCACATATTTTAATTAATAGCATCGTTATCAGAATGGTTTATGCAACAATCGCAAAGTAATTACCCGAAATAGCAAACTGCAAATATAAATTTTGCGATGTTAGCGATAATCCCGGCAATACTGGCGTGATATTATTTTAAAAGTTGAATAAATTCTTCACAAGCATTCCCCGGATTTGAATCTTTCATAAAATTTTCGCCGATAAGAAATCCCCGGAATCCATTATTTTTTAAAAGTTTGATGGTTTCGTGGTTGTCAATTCCACTTTCCGAGATTTTTATAAACCTTTCAGGCAATTGTTTGGCCAACATTATCGACTGCCCGACATCCACCTTAAAGTCTTTCAGATTGCGGTTATTTACACCAACCATGTCAATTTCATCAATAATTTTATCTAGTTCTTCCTTATCGTGAATCTCGAAAAGGATCTCTAATCCACAAGATTTAGCACAGGTGGCGAGTTTTTTGATGGTATTTTTATCCAGAACTGCAGCAATCAGAAGGATTACATCAGCTCCCATCGCTTTAGCTTCAATAATTTGGTATTCGTCAATCATAAAATCTTTGCGGAGAATTGGGATGTTATTTAATTCGCGTGCAGCAATTAAATCTACCATCGACCCTCCAAAAAATGAGCGGTCAGTGAGTACCGAGAGTCCGGCAGCCCCAGCCAATGTGTAGCCAGTTGTAACATCTTCCACCCTTACCTGATTATTGATAATTCCTTTTGATGGAGACTTACGTTTAAACTCAGCAATAATGCCTGATGATTCAGGCTTGGTTAACGACTCCTTTAGCGATAAAACAGACCGCTTAAAATTAGCTTTTCTTTCAAGTACTGAAATCGAAACAAGCGATTTTTGTCCTTCTACTTCAAGGTACTTTTCAGCAATAATTTTGTCAAGAATCGTCATTCGTTATCTTTTTATTGAAATTGCTAATAATTTATAATTTAGATAATGTACAAGTAGAAATTTAGTCCTTATTTTTTTCTTTTACCTCTCAACCTAAAAAAGAGGGCTAATTTAAGTACAAATAAAGTTATTGCCCCTCATTAATGGATTGAGTTTTAAAATAAATTACCTTATATAAACTCAACTTAATATTGCGGTAAAATTTTTTAAGGTACTGATAATGAGTCAAAATTAAAAACTGACATTTTTCTTAACTAGTTATTAGTCAATTATGTTCAAATTTTCCCATTTTCAAATTTTCAAATTTAACGGAAGTGTTGCTACTATAAATCATCTATTAAATAATTTTTTAAACACTGCCAGCGCTTTTCGCGCATCAAGAGATTCTCTAGCCATTGCAAAGCAGTCGTCGATTGATTTATCAGGATAATAGCATGATAATGCAAAAGCTGAATTAGCAAAAACAACGTTATTTTGAGCTTTGGTTCCCTTGCCTTCGAGGATAGAATAGAAAATTCGGGATGCCTCCTCTACGGTATCACCGCCATGAAGTTCGGCTGCGCTTGTATTCATAAAGCCTAGTTTTTGAGGCGAATAAACCGTTTCATTTCCGTTTCCCACAATTTTAAAATCTCCCGTAAGGGATATTTCGTCGTATCCATCAAGGCTATAAACAATTCCATGTCGAATGCCCGCTAGTTGGCAAACTTCAGTATACAATTTTTGAACTTCGGTATTAAACACACCAACAAATTGGCTTTGAGGCCGTGCCGGATTCGTCATGGGGCCAAGCATGTTGAAAAATGTTTTAATCTTCAGGGCTTTGCGAACCGGCGCCACATATTTCATGGCGGGGTGAAAAATTGGTGCGTGAAAATAACACATACCACATTCCTCCAGTTCATTTTTGAGTTTTCCGGAATCAGTACTAAATTGGTATCCGAAATATTCAAAAATATTGGACGATCCACAAACTGACGAAACCCCGTAGTTACCATGTTTCACCACTTTTGCTCCCGCCCCGGCAATTACAAATGCCGATAGTGTCGATATGTTAAAGGTGTTCTTCCCGTCGCCGCCAGTACCGCAAACATCAATGGTTGAGTATCCATTCAAATCAACTGATACCGCCAAACCGAGCATAGCATCGCGAAAGCCCAGAAATTCAAGTGGAGTTATTTTTCTCATCTGGAACACTGTAAGGAAAGAGGCAATTTCAGCATCTGAGAATTTACCTGATGCAATTTCAGTAAATATCTCATTGGCTTCTTGTTGTGTAAGCATATTACCTTCGAACAGGTATAACAGAACTTCTTTCATTTTTCTAAGATAAGGAATCAATATGAACGTTTAACAAAAAACAAAGCCAACTGTTTTTTCAGTACTTATAACTAATTATCAAGCCAATTCTTAACAATGGCCAACCCATGTTCGGTAAGAACAGATTCCGGATGGTACTGCACACCTCTTACATCAAATTTTTTATGGCTAATTCCCATGATTAATCCTTTTTCATCAATGCTTGTAATGGTAAAACAATCAGGTAGATTCTCTTTTGCCACAACCCATGAATGGTAGCGTCCAACGTTGAATTTGGCAGGTATTCCTTTGTATAAAGAGTCGTTTGGTGTTAATACCTCAATTTCAGTAGCAATACCATGATATACTTTATCGAGGTTAATCAAATTTCCGCCAAAAGCTTGTCCAATGGCTTGATGACCAAGACAAACTCCCAGGATGCTTCGCGAGGAGCCATATTTTTTTATAATATCGAGAATAATTCCAGCTTCTATAGGTAATCCGGGACCCGGAGATAACAATATTTTGTCGTACTTGCCAACATCGTCCATACTTATTTCGTCATTACGGAAAACATCAACCCTTTTGCCCGTAATATTTTCAATATAATGAACAAGATTGTATGTGAACGAATCGTAGTTGTCGATGACTATTATTTTCTTTTCCATAGTTTTAAATTTCAGAATTATTACAGGTCTTTTGCCATCTCTATGGCTTTTTTTAATGCTCCAAGTTTATTATTTACTTCCTGCAGCTCATTTTCTTCAATGGAAGCAGCTACTATTCCGGCTCCGGCCTGGTAATACAAACTATTGCCTTTGCTAAGGAAGGTGCGGATCATAATAGCATGATTCAATGTGCCGTCGAAACCGATATAACCGATGGCTCCTCCATAATAGCCACGGCCTTGGTTTTCATAAGTATCAATAAGCTCCATTGCTTTATATTTGGGTGCACCCGAAAGTGTGCCTGCAGGGAAGGTAGCCATCATCATATCAACGGTGCCATTAGGATCGTACAGTTTTGCTGAAACGGTTGAAACCATGTGTAAAACATGAGAATAGAACTGAACTTCGCGATAACTTTCCACTTTAATATCGGTGCCTTTTCGGCTGAGGTCGTTTCGAGCCAAATCCACCAGCATCACGTGTTCTGAATTTTCCTTTGGATCGGCAGCAAGCTCACGAGCCAATTCCTTGTCCTTTTCATCATTCCCGGTACGGCGGAAAGTCCCGGCAATAGGGTTAATATATGCTTTGCCATCTTTGATTTTTATTTGTGCTTCAGGAGATGATCCAAAAATACGATAGTTTCCAAAATCGAAATAAAATAGATAAGGAGAAGGGTTGATGGATCGAAGAGCCCTATAAACATTAAACTCATCGCCATTGAAGGGTTGTGAAAACTGACGTGAGAGAACGATTTGGAATACGTCTCCCCGAAAACAACTTTCTTTGCCTTTGGTAACCATAAGCTTATATTCCTCATCGGTTATATTTGACGTTTCGTTGTTGCCCGGGGTAAATCTTCCGGTTGTAAGATTCATACTATACAATAGTCGCTCCACCCTGTCAATCTGACTTTCTTCTCCTTCGAACATATTTTCAACGATATACATCATGTTCTTAAAATGGTTGATGGCTATCACGTATTTAAAAAACTGGTAGCAAACATCCGGAATTTTGTAATTATCCTTCGAGGGTGCTTGTATTTTTATGGTTTCGAAATATTTAACTGCGTCAAATGTTGAATAACCAAAAAGTCCGTTTACAGGCAGGTTATCTTCGTTTTTGGTAGTATCAAAACTATGTAGGAAACCATTCAAGGCAATGCTGAAATCAGATGGCTTGTTAATTGAGGCGGTTTGTTTATCACTATTGCGAAATGTTGAAACAGATATGCCTCTATCTACTATAAAGGAAGCAACAGGCTGCAGACATATGAAGGAGAAGCTATTCTCATTACCATGATAATCGGAACTTTCGAGCAGAAATGCACCTGGATACATATCGCGCATTTTAAGATAAATACTTACAGGAGTTAGCGTATCTGCTAACACTTTTTTACAAATTGATTTTATCTTATATCGCATATGTTGTAATTTTAGAGTTTGGGTTCAAACAAAAAAGACCCGCCGATGTTCGGCGAGTCTTTGTATATTTCTATATTCTGAATTTATTAACAAAGTGTCATCCTACTTATCTCAATGAAGAAAAAAGCTATAACGCCACCACCAATTTTTATTCAGAACTATATTACTCATACTTGAAATTAAATGCATGATTTATGTCAGCAAAAAAAGTGATTATTTTTCAGAAAAACAATAGTAAAGGTAAAATAGTAGAATTATTTAACATGAGCATACAAAGTCACGAAGAAAATAATTAATTTTCAGGACTTTGGCTCTAAATAAGGGTTTTTTCTTTTTTCATTATTAATTATACATTTGTATTTATGACTAGTGATTTAAAAGATTTTATTAAAGAGGCTCTTAAAACTGAAATTGAGCTAATGAAAATCTTTTCATTTCTTATAGCTTTAGTTTCGGCCGTTACGAGTATGACCCTTGGTGATTATTTCGCCCAGGGATTACTCCACCAGTTTTTATTCTATGCTGGAATTATTGCTTTGGCTTTTGTATTAATTATTTTCATCATCTTTGTATGGAAAATATTGAGGCGTTTAAAACAACTTAAAACGACAAATTATGATTTGGGGATTAATTATTGGCGGTATGGTTGTCATTACATTCGGAACAGTTCTTTATATATTTGTAAAAGGTGAAAGAGAAGTGGATAAAGTAGAACCAGAAACTACAAAGTAGTTTTTAAAAATATATTAAGAGGGGGAAAGTGAAAAACTTTCTCCCTCTTTTTTGTTATTGATTTTCCCGATCAGTTTAACATATTGCGGTATTATATGACTAACATGGTTTGTTGGAAATGCTAGCCACACACCTTTTATGCCGCTTTAAGACGCTCAGCAACATCGCTCTCAAGTTTAGTTTTTGCATAATCCAAACTTATCGTAAGCTTCTTTTCGTCAGGCAAATCGAACATGACGTCCATCATAATCGTTTCACAAATAGACCGTAATCCACGGGCGCCAAGTTTAAATTCAACCGCTTTGTCCACAATATATTCCAGTACATCTTCGTCAAATTCAAGGTCAACCTCATCCATTTTAAACAGTTTAACGTACTGTTTGATAATGGCATTTTTGGGCTGGGTAAGAATTAAACGAAGTGCATCTCTATCTAATGGATTAAGATAGGTTAGCACTGGCAATCGGCCTATTATTTCAGGAATCAAACCAAAAGATTTCAAATCCTGAGGTGCAATATATTGAAGCAAATTATTACGGTCCAGAGTTTGAGCTTTTGCAGAGGCAGAGTAACCGACAACCTTAGTATTTAATCGTTGTGCAATTTTCTTTTCAATACCGTCAAAAGCTCCTCCGCAAATAAACAGGATATTTTTCGTGTCAACCTGAATCATTTTTTGTTCAGGGTGTTTACGACCTCCCTGAGGCGGTACATTTACGACCGAACCCTCCAGCAACTTCAGCAGACCTTGTTGCACACCTTCACCGGATACGTCGCGGGTAATAGAAGGATTATCACCTTTTCGAGCAATTTTATCAATTTCGTCGATAAAAACAATTCCTTTTTCAGCGGCTTCAACATTGTAGTCGGCTACCTGAAGCAGACGCGAGAGTATACTTTCCACATCTTCGCCAACATAACCGGCTTCTGTTAAAACGGTAGCATCAACAATAGTAAAAGGCACGTGCAATAATTTGGCAATTGTTCGTGCCAAAAGCGTTTTGCCTGTTCCAGTTGCGCCCACCATGATGATGTTCGATTTTTCAATTTCAACATCATCATCATCTGCATTTTTGCCCTGTAAAAGTCGTTTATAGTGATTGTATACCGCTACTGACAAGTATTTTTTCCCGCTATCCTGACCAATAACGTATTGATCGAGGAATTTTTTAATTTCAACAGGTTTAATAAGTTTAATCTTATTGACGTCGAACTCATTACGTTTTTTGCTTTCCTCATCTATAATATTGTGAGCTTGTTCCGCACAAGTATCGCAGATGTGTCCGGAAATTCCGGCAATCAGCATGTTAACCTGGTTTTTGGTTCTGCCACAAAATGAACATTTATCTACAGGCATTATTTTTTAGTTTTATTACGAACCAGAATTTCATCAATAATTCCATAAGCTTTTGCTTCTTCAGAGGTCATCCAGTGATCACGGTCAGAGTCTTTTTCAACTTTTTCGTACGTATTTCCGGTATGTTCGGCAATAATAGTATACAGCTCTTTCTTTAGCTTTATAATTTCTTTCACCGTAATTTCCAAATCGGTGGAAGTGCCCTGCGCACCACCACTTGGCTGATGGATCATTATTCGGGAATGTTTTAACGCTGTACGTTTACCCTTAGTTCCTGCACACATTAAAACCGCAGCCATTGATGCCGCCATACCGGTGCAAATAGTTGCAACATCGGAACTTATCCATTGCATGGTATCATATATTCCCAAACCGGAATGAACCGAACCGCCGGGAGAATTAAAATAGATCTGAATATCTTTGTGTGGATCTACCGAGTCGAGAAACAGCAACTGAGCCTGAATGATGTTTGCAACGTCATCATCAATAGGCAATCCAAGAAAAATAATCCGATCCATCATCAAACGAGAGAATACATCCATGGTGGCTATATTCAACTGGCGCTCTTCAATAATAGTAGGAGACATATAACTGTTGGTAGCGGTTTGAAACCTAAATAGGTTTGAACCACTTATACCCATATGCCCTGTGGCATATTTTTTAAATTCTTCGCTATTGTTCATAATACGTTATGAGTTACAGTTATGATAGAAAGCAGGTATTAGCTGCCTTAAATATTGTTTTCTTCAAAAAGTTTTTCAAATTCCTCCGGTGTCAATTCTTTTGTTTCCACAGTAGCTGCTTCGCGAACAAAATCCAGCACTTTATCTTCATATTTGCGTTCTAACAATTTCCGGCGATCCTCTTCGCGTTTTAGCGATTCGAGTGCGTAATTTACAAGTTCCTGTTCAGAAACGTTATTTAAACCGTATTGTTCAAATTGTAATTTGGTTTGTACTTTGGCAAATTCGAGTAATTCATCATCGCTTATCTTCAAATCATTATCTTTAATAACCTTGTTTTGAATTAACTGCCATTTCAGATCATGTTCAAACTTAGGGAAATCCTGTTCAATTTTTTCCTGAGTAAATTTGCCTTCATTGGATGAAAATACCCATCTTTTCAGAAATTCAATCGGTAAAGTGAAGTTTACCTTTTTCAGAATGGCTTCTTTGGCATCGACACGGAATTTGTAATCACTTTCACGGTTAAGGTTTAGCTTAACCTCATCCTGCACTTTAGCTTTAAATTCATCTTCTGAAGTAACAACACCTTCACCATAAATTTTATCGAAAAGCTCCTGGTTAAGATCTGCATTTTGAAAATTAGATATTGCAGCAATGGTCATTTGAAAATCGGAATTAATTTCAATAACTTCTTCTTTTTTCTTATGAAGGATAGATGCAATCTCTACATTATTAGGAAAGGCTTTGCGTAAATTGAAGGTAATAACATCGTTTTGTTTCAATTCCATGAATTGCTTTTTGATTTCGTCATCCTTCATAAATTCAAGGTAAACAGAGGAATCGGGAATTGAGATGCCGTCGTCTTTAACAGTGCCTTCGGGAGTCATTTCAATAAATGAACCTTTCAGCATTTCTTTACCTCCTTCAATAGCATTTACGGCGACAAACGCACCATAACGACGGGCATAATTGTCAAGGTATGTCTGTACAGCTTTATCATCTGGCATGATGGTATATGCTGTAAATTTATCTTTGTCCGATATGTTAAAGTCAAATTCGGGTGTTAATCCAAGGTCGAAAACAAATTCAAATTCAGTTTGAGTTTCCCAATCAATTGGTTTTTGTCCTTTTTCGCTGGGAAGCGGGTCTCCTAATATATGAAGTTGTTCATCCTGAATATATTTAACCATATTTTCAGACAGAAGTTTATTGATCTCATCCACCATTGCATTTTTACCATAGAGCTTTTGGATAAGTCCAACGGGCACTTTGCCGGGACGAAATCCATCAATACGGGCTTTTTTTTGATAGTCGCTCAGCACTTTTTTGACTTTTGGTTCATAGTCTTCTTTGCTGATTACAACTTTCACTACCGCATTTAATTCGTCTTTTAACTCCTTCGAAATGTTCATCACTCAGATTTTAAAAAAATAAAGTTAATCAAATTTTATAAAAAAAGCCTTAACTAGCGATATAGGAAATCGATAGTTGAGGCTTTATGGTAATTACAGTACGGATGAAGGGACTCGAACCCCCACGCCTTACGACACAAGATCCTAAGTCTTGCGCGGCTACCATTACGCCACATCCGCATTTCAAAAACCGCTGCAAAGGTATTCATTTTTTGTTTTTTATGAAATCAAGTCGAGAAAAAATATGAAGATTCATACATTTTTCGATAGATATTTTTTAAAACGATTCTTAATCAAAACGTTATTTATTTATTTTTAGTTTTTCATAGGGTAAATGCTCCGTTAGCAGTCCTAGTATCAGAAAGGCAAAATACCAAGTATGGTAAAAGCCCCACCCGGGTCAGATATAAAACAAAATTATTTATTAAAAATTTTTAGCCATGAAAACAAAAACAAATATCAACAAACGCATTGCCGGATTGATTATTTTAGTGTTTTTTAGTTTTTTAGCCACATTTCCGGCACTATCGCAGGACAATAATGAAGCAGTAATTGTTATTAAAGGTAAGCTGATTGATCAGACGACTAAAAAACCCATTGTTTATGGAAATGTATATGTTACAAATACAAGTGTGGGAACTGTTTCAAACAGTGAAGGGGAATTTATTTTAAAAATACCTAAAGCTTTACAGAACAAACTTGTTAACTTTTCATTTATGGGTTATAAATCCATTTCGAGCAAATTATCTGATTTAAAGCCTAGTGACAATGTAATTGGATTGAATCCCGAAACTGTAAATATCAAAGAGGTAATAGTTCGTACAAACGATCCGGTTGCGCTTATTAAATCAGCGGTTAAGAATGTGCCTGAAAACTATGGATCGAATCCCTATTTGTGCACTGCTTTTTATCGCGAATCGATCATGCAAAATAAGCAGTATGTGGGAATAGCCGAAGCCGTATTAAATATATACAAATCGCGTTATACCAATGGAATTGAGGCAGACCGCATAAAAATATTTAAAGGTAGGAAAAGTCAGGATGTAAAAAAGATGGATACCCTTATATTTAAACTGCAGGGTGGTACTAATGTTGCACTACTTCTGGATCTTGCAAAAAATCCTGAGTCGTTTATGAATGAATCATTTTTTGAAGATTATGAATATCAACCTGTATCGATTACAAATGTTGAAGGCCGTGAAACCTATGTGATCGAATTCAATCAGAAAAAAGATATTCAGGAACCTTTTTATCAAGGTCGTATTTATCTGGATGTTGCAACACTGGCAATTAAGAAAGCTGAATTCGAATTAAGCCCAAATGGAATTCAGTATGCTGATAAATATCTTGTAAAGAAAAAACCGGCAGACACCAATGTTAAAACAGTAAGTGGAACATATTCAGTAGATTATCGGGATGTGAACGGCAAATGGACATTAAACCATGTACGTTACGAAGTGAAATTTAAAGTTGACAAAAAGCGCCAATGGTTTAGTAAAGTCTATACATCAACGGTTGATATGGCTGTGACAGATAAGGATACTTTAAACGTTGCCCGTTTCAAATACAGCGAAAGTATTAAACCAAGCCAAGTGTTTGTAGATCATTTATCAGGATCTTATGATGAAGATTTCTGGGGATCATATAACATTATCAAACCAGAAGAACCAATTCAGGAGGCAGTTGAAAGAATTAGCAAACGAATGAAAAAATATCACAATATTTAAAAGTATAATATTGAAATAAAGAGTTTATACAAGGAGTAGTTTAGTTGCGCCGCCTGATTGGGAAATCGGGTGGCGTTTTTTTTTAGCTTCGCAATTCGAAATTTTTCCCCAGATAAACTCGTCGAACTTGCTCATCGTCGGCAAGCTCTTGCGAGGTACCTGCTTTAAGAATTGATCCTTCGAAGAGAAGATAAGCCCGATCGGTAATCGAAAGTGTTTCGTGAACGTTATGGTCAGTAACCAATATTCCAATATTTTTTTCTTTTAACTTGCCAACAATGGATTGAATATCCTCAACAGCAATTGGATCGACTCCGGCAAAAGGTTCGTCGAGCAAAATAAATTTGGGATCAATTGCCAATGCCCTGGCAATTTCTGTTCTTCGCCGTTCGCCGCCCGACAATTGATAACCAAGACTTTTTCGAATTTTCATCAGGCCAAATTCATGAAGTAATGATTCCACTCGTTCAGCCTGTTCATGCTTATCAATTTTTGTCATTTCTAGAACAGCACGGATATTATCTTCAACGGATAATTTTCTGAAAACACTTGCCTCCTGAGCTAAATATCCAATACCATTTTGAGCCCTTTTGTAAACGGGATCGTGTGTAATGTCCTTGTCATCCAAAAAGATGGTTCCTTCGTTTGGAGCAATCAAACCAACAATCATGTAAAATGAAGTAGTTTTTCCGGCGCCATTGGGGCCTAATAAACCAACAATTTCTCCCTGATTTACTTCGATTGAAACACCCTTAACCACAACACGGGAACGGTAACGTTTTACGAGATTTTCGGTTCGTAGCTTCATGATATTATTTTCTTGCTAAATTATTCCTGACTTTCTTCAGCTGCCTTGGCTTCTTTTTTACGGTTTCTTTGTACAACTGCAACAATGAGGATACTTATTTCATACAATAAGTATAAAGGTATTGCCACCAGAGTTTGACTAAAAACATCTGGGGGAGTGATTATTGCTGCCACTATAAGAATAATAATGATAGCGTGCCTACGGTATTTTTTAAGAAAAGAAGTGTTGATGATGTCAATCTTCGCGAGAAAATATGCTACAGCGGGTAACTCAAATATGAGTCCGCTTGCCAGTGCAATTGAAGCAATGGTAGAAAAATAGGAACTTAGATTGATCTGATTTAGGATCTGGTCGCTTACGGAATAAGTTCCCAGAAAATGAATGGATAAAGGAACGATAAGGTAGTATCCAAAAAGGACGCCTGTAAAAAATAGTCCGGAGATTGCCAGCACGGCACCACGTGCATTTTGGCGTTCCTTTGAATGTAATGCGGGAGCAATAAATCTCCAAAATTCCCATATAACAAATGGGAAAGCTAAAATAAAACCTGCAATGAGCGATATCCACATGTCAGCTTGAAACTGCCCTGACATATTGATATTAATTATTTGAAATGGCTTGTCATTAATACGTATGCTTGGAGAATGCAAAAGTTCTGCCAAATGAGCAAAAACTCTGTTTGTGAAAAAACTGGGATTTTTAGGAGCTATAAGGATATAATCGAAAATTATTTTGTCATATATAAACGCTAAAATCGCAAAAAACATGATAGCCATTGCTGATCTGATGATATGCCACCTAAGTTCCTCGAGATGCTGAAGGAATGACATCTCTCCCTGTTTGCCTTTTTTCATAAATTTATGTAATTCAAAAAATCAATTATTTTATCAAAATATATTCTTTTGTAAATGTTGATGTTAATCAATTAAAGATTGTAAAATTGACTTTAAAACTTTAATGAAATATCATCAAATTAGTGTTTGAACATTTTTTTTATTAAATTTAGGTACAAATGTATTTATTTTTTAATCCAAAATTCGAGGGGGTGATAAAAGTAATGATCCTACACAAGTCGAATTAATTATATTTGCGCTTTATTTTAAAAATTAGTAAAATTAGTATTAAGCCATAATAATCTGTAAGAAAGAGAAGAGTACATGAGATATGAATCTGATATTTCGTTGAGTGATGAGCTGAAAAAGTTTTTTGGTTTCACAACTTTTAAAGAGCCTCAGGAAAGTATTATAAAAAATCTGTTGGAAGGCAACGATTCGTTTGTTTTAATGCCAACAGGTGGAGGGAAGTCGCTCTGTTACCAGCTGCCAGCATTGATGATGGAAGGTGCGGCAATTATTATTTCGCCATTAATTGCCCTTATGAAAAATCAGGTTGATGCTATGCGTAGCTTCAGCGTTGATGATGGAGTAGCCCACTTTTTAAATTCGTCACTCACTAAAGCTCAAATAGCCAAAGTAAGAGAAGATGTGGTGGATGGTAAAACCAAACTCCTTTATGTAGCACCCGAATCACTGACAAAAGAAGAGAATATTTTATTTTTGAAACAAATAAAAATATCTTTTTATGCGGTTGATGAGGCGCACTGTATTTCCGAATGGGGTCACGATTTTAGGCCTGAATACCGACGGATTCGTCCTATAATAAATGAAATTGGCTCAGCCCCAATCATTGCCCTTACGGCAACTGCAACACCTAAGGTTCAGAACGATATACAAAAAAATCTCGGAATGCTGGATGCTGTGGTGTTTAAATCGTCGTTTAACAGGGCAAACCTATATTACGAGATACGGCCAAAAATAAATGCTACCACAGAAATCATTAAATACATCAGGAATAATGTCGGTAAATCGGGTATTATTTATTGTTTAAGCAGAAAAAAAGTTGAAGAACTTACCGAATTATTAAAAGTTAACGGTATAAATGCTCTGGCTTACCACGCAGGAATGGATGCAACTACCCGTGGTGATAACCAGGATAAATTTCTGATGGAGGATTGCGATATAATTGTTGCAACCATTGCCTTTGGAATGGGTATCGATAAACCTGATGTTCGGTTTGTTATTCATTATGACATTCCCAAGAGTCTCGAAGGATATTATCAGGAAACAGGACGTGCCGGAAGAGATGGGGGAGAAGGCAATTGCATTACTTTTTACAGTTATAAAGATATTCAGAAACTTGAGAAGTTTATGCAGGGCAAGCCTGTTGCCGAGCAGGAAATTGGCAGGCATTTGCTACTCGAAACAACAGCTTTTGCCGAATCTGCTTTGTGTCGCCGTAAAACGCTTTTGTATTATTTTGGTGAAGAGTACACCCAAGTGAATTGCGAGAACTGCGATAATTGCCTTCATCCTAAAGTACAGTTTGAAGGACAGGATTACGTTGAACAGGTACTCGAAGCTATTTTAGCAGTAAAAGAAAAATTTAAATCTGAACATGTTTCCAATGTTCTGTCTGGTAATCTCGATAGTTCCATAAAAACATATAAACACCATAAGCTGGAGATTTTTGGTACAGGTAGCGAAAAGGATGTAAGATTTTGGAATTCAGTTATAAGACAAGCATTGGTCGCCGGATTGGTGTTAAAGGATATTGAAAATTACGGATTATTAAAATTATCTCCGCAAGGTCATCAGTATCTTGAAAATCCCTATCCGATATCCCTGTGTGAAGATAATCAATATAGTGATGAGGACGAGGACGAAATGTCCATGCAGGGAGGTAAAACCAGCGCTGTTGATCTTGAGTTGTTTAGTATCATGAAAGACCTTCG
>JANXXY010000347.1 GCA_025350365.1 Bacteroidales bacterium
TGAAAGATAGTGGAATAACAGAATCAGATTTGCGTAAGGCAATTAATGAGCTCCGGAAAGGCTCGAAAGTAAACAGTCAGACCAGCGAAGATACCTATAATTCCCTCAATCGTTATGCGATCAACCTAAATGAAATGGCTCGTAACGGAAAACTCGATCCGGTGATTGGCCGCGACGAAGAGATTCGAAGGGTGCTTCAAATTCTTTCGCGACGTACAAAAAATAATCCGATACTGATAGGCGAACCAGGTGTGGGCAAAACTGCTATTGCCGAAGGATTAGCAGACAGAATCGTAAAAGGAGATGTTCCCGAAAACCTAAAATCGAAACAGATTTTTTCACTTGATATGGGTGCATTGATTGCTGGAGCAAAATATAAAGGCGAATTTGAAGAACGATTAAAAGCTGTTATTAAGGAAGTAGTTGAGTCGAATGGAGACGTGGTGTTATTTATTGATGAGATACATACATTGGTTGGAGCAGGTAAGAGCGAAGGAGCTTTGGATGCGGCCAATATACTAAAGCCAGCCCTGGCTCGCGGAGAGCTTCGGGCAATTGGTGCTACCACACTTAGCGAATATCAGAAATACTTTGAAAAAGATAAGGCCTTGGAGCGTCGTTTTCAACAAGTAATGATTGAAGAGCCTGACACTCTGAGCGCTATTTCGATACTTCGTGGTTTGAAGGAACGTTATGAAAATCACCACAGAGTACGAATCAAAGATGAAGCGATTATTGCTGCTGTTGAACTGTCTCAACGCTACATTACCAATAGGTTTCTTCCTGATAAAGCCATCGATCTCATTGACGAGGCGGCCTCAAAACTTCGTCTCGAAATGAACTCTGTTCCCGAGGAAATTGATGAGATAGAACGCCGTATTAAACAACTGGAAATTGAGCGTGAAGCAATTAAGCGCGAAGGCGACGATACTAAACTTCGCGAATTAAGCAGAGAGATATCTAACCTCATGGAAGATCGTAATAAGCTGCGTGCCAAGTGGGAGATAGAGCGTGGGATAATTGATAAAATCCAGAAAAATAAAACAGACATAGAAAGTTTCAAATTCGAGGCTGACCAGGCAGAGCGAAACGGCGAATATGGACGTGTTGCCGAGCTCAGGTATGGGCGTATTAAGGATGCAGAAAGCACCATAGTAGAACTTATGGATGAGCTTAAAAAAAGCCAGGCCGATGCCGCATTAATAAAAGAAGAAGTTGGTTCAGAAGACATTGCCTATGTGGTTTCGCGTTGGACAGGCATCCCTGTAACCCGAATGCTTCAAAGCGAACGGGAAAAATTGCTTGATCTCGAAAGTGTGTTGCGTAAACGTGTTGTAGGACAAGAGGAGGCTATTGAAGTGGTTGCCGATGCTGTTCGTCGTAATCGTGCCGGCCTTTCTGATGCAAAGCGTCCCATTGGGTCGTTTATTTTTCTGGGAACGACAGGAGTTGGTAAAACAGAACTTGCAAGAGCCCTGGCCGAATTTTTATTTAATGACGAAAACCTGATGACCCGTATCGATATGAGTGAATACCAGGAGCGGCATTCGGTTTCGCGTTTAATTGGCGCGCCTCCCGGATATGTTGGTTACGAGGAGGGTGGCCAGTTAACCGAGGCCGTTCGACGTAAACCTTATTCGGTAGTACTTTTGGATGAAATTGAAAAGGCTCATCCCGATGTATTTAATATTCTTCTTCAGGTTCTTGAAGACGGTCGGTTAACCGATAACAAGGGTCGGCTCGTTAATTTTAAGAATACTATTATTATTATGACGTCAAATATCGGATCACACATTATTCAGGAAAATATGGATGTCATGACTGATAAAAACCATAATGAAATGATGGAGAGAACAAAGATAGACGTAATGGCACTTATGAAACAAACCATAAGACCCGAATTTTTGAATAGGGTTGACGAAATTGTCATGTTTTCACCTCTTACCAAAGCTCAGATACGGGAGATTGTTAAAATCCAGTTTATTCATATTCAGAATATGTTAAAAGAATCGGATATTACTGCCGAACTTACAGAAGATGCTGTGGATTGGATTACAAAATCGGGCTATGATCCTCATTTTGGCGCGCGTCCTGTAAAACGTGCCCTTCAAAAACTGGTTTTGAATGAGTTATCGAAGAAAATTCTGGCCGGCACTATTCAAAAAGATCGACCGATTGTTATCGATAGTTTTGGTCAAGAGTTGGTATTTAGAAATTAATGCCGCATAAATTAAAAAATCCCGGATGGTAAACCCGGGATTTTTTAATTAATATTGAAGCTTTTGATGCAATCATCGAGATTGCTGTATATTTCAAATACATTATGCAATTGTAAAAGCTTAAAAAGATCCATCACCTCGCTGTTAATATTGCAGATTTTAAAATGTCCATAATTAATATTGGCTGTTTTCATAACCGACAAAAAAACGCCGAAACCTGAACTATCAATAAAATTGATTCCTTCGAGGTTTAAAATTAACATGGTGTTTGGACTGTTAAACAGATTGTTCAATTGTTCTTTCACAGGTTCAGTAATCATTGCGTTGAATCTGGAAATGTTCTCAAAAGAAGCTACATAGATGTTATTAATTTGTTCAACCTTTAACATGGCGGTTACATTTTTAGGGTAAAATAGTGATAAATTACATTGGTTTAAAAGCAATACCATCCTGAATGGCCGTACTAAAAAATTACTGTAAACAAGAAGGCACAAAAATACAAGGTGCTGGTATTTTATGGTTTCCCTTTATGGGTTCGAGCCTTCGTGTTCATTTTGTAGTTTAAGTGTTATAACTTTAATAAGCTTTCAGTTAGTTCTGTCATAGCAATTTTGCACTGAGTTACAAAATTGTCGACTAATTGAGGGTAACTTTCCGTGTTTTCATTATCCTTGGTTAACAATTCCAGGGATTTTAAATCGGAAGCCAATAAATTCATTCCCATTATTGAAACTGACGATTTTGCTTTATGCGCAAGTTTTCCGAGCGCATAATAATTTTTATCGGCCAATAGTTGTGGCATTTCAATGATGTATTCCTGAACTTGTTCATCGAAGATTCCAATCATTTCTTTAATTATTTCGGTATCTCCGCCGGACATGTTCTTTAAATAGGTCAAATCTGTTATCATGCTATAGAATTAAAAATCGATTTTAAATATACGCCAAAAATTATATAAATGAAAGATTGGTTTGAGATATTTGATTTTTTTATAATTTTAATTTTTCATAAAACTCACGAAATCTAATCGAAAATTCAATTTTAGTAAATCTTCTTTAATATATTTGTTAATAAAATGAACATGAAAAAGCTTACTATATTTATTTTCCTGGCCTTATTTTTCATATCTGCCTATACACAGACAACTGAAACTAGCAGTGATGCTGTGTATGAGAACGATATTAAGGTAAAAAAACTATACAATCAGGCGTTACAAAGCATTAAAGCCGAAAATTATGCTCAGGCTCAAACATATTTAAATCAGGCAATTGAATTGAATGCGGGTTTTGGCAATGCATACCTCGAACGTGGTAAAGTTCAATTGCAATTGGATCAACAAGATGCTGCCCTACTTGATTTTAACAATTGCCTGCAACTTAATAATAAAGAAGGTGAAGCCTATTATTGCAAGGGGTATCTCTCTTTAGTTCAACATAAATATGATGATGCGATGCAAAACTTTAACGATGCCATTACAAACAATTTCACTCTCCCGATTACTTATTATTACAGAGGGGTTGTAAATATGGTAAGGGAGAATTATAGCTCTGCAAACCTTGATTTTACTTATGCTATTGATAAACGTAGCAATTTTGTTTACGCATATCATGATCGTGGAGGGTGTAAATTGAAAATGAAAGATTTTAAGGGAGCTCAGGCGGATTACGAAAAAGCTATTCAGCTTCAACCTAAATTTGCCCTGGCATATAATAATTTAGGAATGGTTAAAGCCGAACAGGGCGATTTTGCCGGAGCAATTGAAGCTTACACGAAAGCCATTGAGTTAAACCCCGATTTTTTTCTCGCGTATAATAATCGTGGTCAGGCATATTTTCTTTCAGATAACAGGAAAAATGCCATCGACGATTTTTCCAAAGCGCTTTCTCTTCGTCCCGACTATCTTTCGGCGTTAAATAACCTTGGTGCATCTCAGGTAGAAGAGAAAGATTACAAAACGGCTCTTATTAATTTCAATAAAGCCATTGAGTTAAACAGTCAATATGGAACTGCTTACCTAAACAGAGGAAGCTTAAAAGAATCATCGGGTGATCTTCAGGGGGCATATACCGACTGGAAAACAGCTTCCCAACTTGGCGTAAAAGCAGCGCTGGAATACATGAATGAATACAAATAAATTGAATCCTAAATATTCTCAGAATGAGTATTAGAAATATTAGAACCTTCCTGTTAATAGTTGCTTTTCAATGTATTTTAATAGGTTGGACAAGCGCTCAGTATGAAATTAGGGTTCCCCGGTCGTCCCTCAAAGTTACGCGCGAAGGTATGCTTGATGCAATACAAAATATTGACGAGGGTGATAACTGGGTTCGTCGCGGCAAAGGTGCTATTCCAAAGGCCATTGAAAGTTATAAAAAGGCCTGTGGTTATAATAAGAATTGTGCTGAACTCAATTTGAAAATTGCATTATGCTACCTGCGTTCCGACCAGAAATATAAGGCTATTGATTACCTGAAAGCCTCTTATGAAAAAGATTCAACTGTATATAAAGATATTCTTCTTCTTTTTGGACGGGCATACCAATATAACCTTGAGTTTGACAAAGCCATTGAAAAATATGATGCCTTTTATAAATTGCTCGGTAGACGTGAGCAGAAAAAAAAGGCTGAAATGATTTATAAATATATCGATGAGTGTAAGGCCGGCAAGGAAATGGTTAGTCACCCTAAAAGAGTAGTTTTTCTGAATCTGGGAGATTCCATTAATTCGGCATATGACGATTATAATTCGTTAGTCCTTCACAACGATTCCATGATGTATTTAACATCGCGAAGGCCATGGGGCATGAAGCCCAAGCCAGATAAGGTTTATTATATGTATGATGAGAATATTTACCTGTCATATAAAAATGGAGGCAATTGGTCTAAAGCTGAATATTTGAAAGATGAGGGATTTAACACGAAGAGAAACGAAGCAATTGTTTGGGTTTCGGATGACGGAAATACCCGCTATTTATACGATGGTTATCGCCACAATGGAGATATTCTTGTATCATATTTCAAAAATGGCAATTGGACACATCCTAAAAAAATCAGGCGAGGCTTTAATACAGATTTGTCTGAAACCTCTTTTACTATAACAAAGGATGGAAACACCATTTATTTTGTAAGTAACGATCCACGCAAAAATATTGGAGGAAAAGATATTTATTTATCCCATAGGAATAAAAAAGGAAAATGGGATTCTCCGGCAAATTTGGGAACAGTTATCAATACCAAATACGATGAGGAGGCCGTTTCGCTTTCACCTGATGGAAAAGTATTGTATTTC
>JANXXY010000357.1 GCA_025350365.1 Bacteroidales bacterium
GTTGGATAAACCTAACGAAATAGTACCCATTATCAATTCAATTCAACCGGCCGGTAACAAGATAAAAACTACGCTAGACCCATGTTCAATAACCTTATTAAAGATGCCGTTCAAAAAGTTGTAGGTTTTATTTTCATTAGCTCGGATTAGGCTGTGCATGACCCGGTCGTATGATGCAGGATATTCAACTAAGGTAAAACCTTAGCCGAACAGAAAGATTTGTCTGCGGCAAACCGAGCATTTATATAATCATTCCTGCCCCAACTGTTTCGTTGGTAGATTCATCAATTAAAACGAGGCTACCGGTAGTCCGGTTCTTTTTGTAACTATCGTAAAATAATGGCTTTGTTGTTCGAATTTTTATTCTTGCAATGTCATTCATTTTTACTGATTTATCCTCGGTACCGAATTCCATGGTGCTGATATCCACCTTATGCACAATTTCTTTAATGATGCACCTCGCATCGCTTGTAGTATGCTTTAAATAATATTTGCCGTTTACAAGTAATGGCCTCTCGTTTAGCCAGCATACCATTAATTCGATGTCCTGTCCCACTTTGGGTTCGTTGTTTCTATGAACAATCATGTCTCCACGCGAAACATCGATATCATCCTCTAATGTAATAGTAACCGATTGAGGCGCAAACGATTCGTTTAGCTCTCCTGAGAAGGTATCGATGGATTTTATTTTCGAATTTAGTCCTGATGGAAGCACCGTTATCTCCTCCCCTTTTTTGAAGATACCACCGGCTATTCGTCCGGCATAACCGCGATAATCGTGAAAATCATCCGAATATGGCCGAATTATGTATTGCACCGGAAAACGCCCGTCCACTAAATTATTATCGCTTGCAATATGAATATTTTCAAGGAGGAACATCAAGGTTGGACCTTCGTACCAGTCCATCTTTGTTGACCGTTTCACCACATTATCGCCATGCAACGCACTAATTGGGATGAACCTAATGTCGAGAATATCGAGTTTAGCCGTGATAGATTCGTAGGTAATCCTGATATTTTCAAACACCTCTTCGCTATAATCAACCATATCCATTTTATTCACGCACACAATGATATGCGGAATATTCAGCAGTGATGCAATAAAGGCATGACGAATGGTTTGTTCAACTACTCCCTGGCGTGCATCAATAAGTATGAGAGCTACATTGGCTGTTGATGCCCCTGTAACCATGTTTCGCGTATATTGAATATGTCCGGGAGTATCGGCAATAATAAATTTTCGTTTGGGAGTAGCAAAATACCTGTAAGCCACATCGATAGTAATACCCTGTTCGCGTTCGGCACGAAGTCCGTCGGTAAGAAGTGCAAGGTTTACATGCGCTTCGCCACGCAGCTTACTAGCCAATTCAAGGGCTTCGAGCTGATCGGAAAAAATTGCTTTGCTATCATACAGCAAGCGTCCGATTAACGTGCTTTTCCCATCATCTACGCTCCCTGCTGTGGTGAAGCGAAGCATTTCCATGTTTAAATATCCTGTTTGTATATCCTGACTCATAAAATATTCTCTGACTAGAATTAAAATTTTTTGAAACCGAAAGCTTAAAACTACAATATTTTATTACCCTGAGGCTGTGGCCTGTTGTGTAAACCACACTCTTTGTGCTCTGGTTCTTCCCACCACCATCTTCCCGCACGCACATCTTCGCCCGCCATGATTGCTCGTGTACAAGGCTGGCAACCAATGCTTGGAAAACCTTTATCGTGAAGTATATTATATGGAACGTTGTTTTGCTTTATGTAATCCCATACTTGCGTTTCAGTCCAGTTAATCAATGGGTTTACTTTAATTAATCCATTTGCCTCATCCCATTCAATCATTCTGGTAGAAAGCCTGGTTATCGATTGTTCACGCCGAAGTCCGCAGACCCAAACATCAAGGTTTTGAAAAGCTCTTTTTAATGGCTCAATTTTCCTAACATGGCAACATTCTTTTCGGTTATCAATGCTATGATAAAACAAGTTGATACCTTTTAAGGCAACCATCTTTTCAGTTTGCCTGAAGTCAGGAAAAAATATCTCTATGGATGTATTGAAAAACTTATTCGTTTCATCAATAAGTTGATAGGTTTCAGGAAATAACCTACCGGTATCGAGTGTAAAAATTCTTGTACCCGGATCAATTGAGTTTATCATTCGGGTTAACACTTGATCCTCGGCGCCCATGCTTGATGCAAGGGCAATTTTATGCTGATATTCCGATAAGAAAAATTGCAGCACTTCTTCCGCTGATTCTTTTTCAAAACGTTGATTCAGAGATTCTATTTTATCCTTTATTTCGGTTGAAATCACTATCATTCAGTTGCAAATTAAAAATATCCTTCTTTTTTGCGGTCTTCCATGGCCGATTCCGAACGTTTGTCGTCGAAACGGGTTCCGCGTTCGGTAGTTCTTGTGGCAGCTACTTCTTCAATAATTTCTTCGAGAGACGAAGCAGGCGATTCAACACCACCGGTGCAGGTCATATCGCCAATAGTGCGGAATCTGATTTGCATCCTGGTTAACTTATCTGAATCTTTCAGCTGAATATGGTCGCATTTTGACAGAAAAACGCCATCGCGAACAATCATTTCCCGTTCATGCGTAAAGTAAATATTAGGAATGTCTATTTTTTCGAGAAAAAAATATTGAAAAGCGGGACAGCGGCTTTCAAAAATTGTGACTGACCCGTTAAAATCATTAGGATTAGAGAACCTCCAGAAATCAAGCACATGTATTATATGTATTGAATATGTACAATCACCGAAAATAATGCT
>JANXXY010000359.1 GCA_025350365.1 Bacteroidales bacterium
AAGTATGGCTGCTCCTCAGCGTTCAACGATTAACTCCTCAATAGCACTTGAAGAAGCTGCCCCTGATGAACTAGTTGTTGAAGCGAAGAAAGACAAGGGAGTCGCAGAAGAGTCAACTTTCATAATAGTTGAAGAATCGGCCACTTTTATGGGTGGCGATCCGGAAAAATTCAGAGATTACATAGTTAGGCAATTTGTTTTTCCGGCATCCCTAAAAGGTTCAGGAATTTCCGGAAAGGTAATTGTTGAGTTCGTGGTGGATAAAAATGGAAAAGTAACCAAAGTAAAAATTATCAGGGGTGTTGATCCTGCAATAGACAAAGAGGTAATAAGGATTCTTGAGAAGAGTCCCGTTTGGAAACCCGGAACGCAAGGTGGTAAACCGGTATCCCAAACATTTACTATTCCTGTTAGTATTCAGGAATAGGTTTGCTATTCTTTAACACTTTAGAAAAAACAACACTTTTTTACTTTTTATTGGCACAACGCAACTATTTAATGTTTTCTGCATCTTAAAAATAATTTAAGCCTAATAAAAGCAGATATGAAAACTTCTTCGTTGGTTGTATTAATAGTATTTTTGACTTTTGTAAGTTGCGGGAAAACGGTTGTGAAAAGTGATTTTCAACAATCCAGCAATTCCAATTTAGTTATAAAAGCTGGATTCACTTGTGGTTGGGGATCAGGGGATGAATCAATAGAAATATCCAAAACTTCAATTAAGTATATATATTCAGTTCCGGCTAAATCTCAACAACCACTAATTAATAAAACCAGGTCGGTACCCAATAGTGAATGGTCAGAGATATTAAATGATGTCAATATTGATACCTTTTTTAAGCTAAATTACCAAACATGTAATGTATGCTTTGATGGGTGTGATGAATGGATAATTATCATAAGTAATAATATATCTCACGAGATAAGATTTACGAAAGGATTAAAGATTGATTCAATAAGTAAAATACAAAATAAATTATCTCAATTAAGAAAAGAATTTAATAATTAAAATATAAAAATTATAATTTCGGACGCTTGCCGTCTTTTTAACTGATAATTGAATTACTTATCACCTTTAAAAAGCCTTTTAAAGAATGATTTCACTCCCCGATTATTTTTCTCTTTTTTATCCGAGCGCAAGGTGTCATTATCCATCTTTGCTTTTCTGTGAAACAACCTATTGAAAAACCCTTTAATTCTCTTTTGATGAAAGGGTTCACACTGCAAAAAGGTATACACATCGCCAGGGAGAGCAAAATGCGTAAGATATCTCTTTTTCAATTCAGAATCCCGTTCCATTTCTCTAATAACATTCGCAACAATAGGCAAGGCCAAGGACGATCCTGATCCATTGCGGCTGTAAAAGTGTACATCCCGGGTGCTGGCACCCACCCATGTGCCAATAACCAAATCGGGAGTATAAGCAATAAACCAGGCATCAGAATAGGTTTGAGCTGTTCCTGTTTTTCCGGCAAGCTCTGCACGTATTCCATATTGGCTGCGAATTTTAGCTCCCGTTCCCTGATCGATAACTCGTTGTAAAATAGCCGTTATCATTTCGCTGGTTTTTGTACTGAACACTTTTGCCGGTTCTTCGGTTTCTCTCATGTATAAGGTTTTCCCATCGGCATCGGTAATTTTATTAATCATTACAAGGTCGTTCATTTGTCCCTTATTGGCAAAAGAGCCATAAGCACTTACAATCTCATAAAGAGATAAATCGAGTGTACCTAAAGCTATTGACGGTGCATCATCAGTAAATTGAGGAAAATTTAGCTTTTTGCAGGTATGGATTAGGTTTTCTCTTCCCACCTTAAAATATAAATCAACCGTTGGCAGGTTCATGGAGTGAGCCAGAGCATACCAAAAAGCAACTGTGCTGTCAGGTGTTGATGCATGGTTATCGTTTTGAGGCTCCCAATCTTCATATCCTGTATATTTATTTTCTTCATTTTCAAGATATGAACAAGGGGAAATACCTCTTTCAAGTGCAGTGGCATATAAAACCGGTTTAAATGCTGAAGCAATCTGCCGGTGGGACAGAACCATATCAAAAGGAAGAGTTCTAAAGTCATTGCCTCCTATCCAGGTAATTATTGCTCCATTTTTGGGATTGGAAATAAGTACAGAAGCATTCAACATTTTATAATAATGCCATAAGCTGTCGATCTTACTGATGTTAAATGTTTGGATACCGTCCCAACCAAATAGCTTAATATCCCTTTTTAGGGAATCGTTATTATCAGCGAAAGCATGCTGCTTTTGTTTTTTGTACCACTGTTTTTTAAACCTGCTTCTTTCAAGTTCTTTATCAAGTAGTTTTTGCATAATCGCCAAATGATTTTTTACAGCTTCGGAACCTAGCTGCTGAACTTGCATATTTAAGGTTGTATAAATTTTCAACCCGTCTTTTTCAAGGTTATATACCTTGCCGGTTTTGGTTTTGATAGAATCCAACAGCTCCAACGTTTTTTTTCTTACCTGATATACAAAATAGCCGGCAGGAGCTTTTAAATTTAAGTTTTCATAGTTAATTTTCAGAGGTAATTTTCGCAGACTGTCACATGTTTTAGCCGCTATATAATGTTCCTTTGCCATTAAATTTAAAACCAGATTTCGGCGTGCAAAAGAATTTTCAGGATTAAGTTGGGGGTTGAAATAAGTATTGGCTTTTAACAACCCTACCAAAACAGCCGATTCTTCAATTTTTAATTCACTTGCAGCTTTGTTAAAATATCTGTGGGCGGCAGATTCAACCCCGTAAACATCTTCACCGAAAGGTACGGAATTAAGATATAACAATAGGAGCTCCTGTTTAGTATAAACATCTTCAATACGAGAGGCAATAATAATTTCTTTTATTTTATTAACCGGAAGGCTTAAATATCCGTAATCACCGCGTCCATAAATATTTTTAACCAGTTGTTGCGAGAGGGTACTTCCTCCCCCTCCGCTATTGTCGCCATGCAGAATACTTTTCAATAAAACACGAAAATAACTTCGGTTGTCGTACCCTGTGTGATTAAAAAAACGTTTATCTTCCGTTGCAATCAGAGCTTTTGTAAGATGAACGGGCACTTGTTCCCATTTGATGTTGGTGCGGTTCTGTGCAAAGTATTTCCCAATTAAAATACTGTCAGACGAAAATACCAGCGAAGCCTCTTCGTTGCTTATTGCGGACAATGTTTTTTTATCGGGCAACGTGCCGAAAACTCCAAAATATATCAATAAAAATATTAAGACAATCAATAATATTAATGAGGATACAAGTACCAATATACTTTTAAGAATTATATTCAGAAGTTTCCGTTTATTTAATGGCATATAATCAACTATAAGATAACCAGCTCAAATCTTTTTTGTCTTCGAAAAAAAGCTTCATTTACAATTTCAATATAATTGCAGCAATCTTATTCACGGTATTGTTTCAGTAACGATATGAAGAGTGGTTAAGAAAAGTGCCGGATTTTATTTATTTTGTCAACATCGAACTCATCGGGTATTTGTTATTCTTAAACGATACGATGTCACATTTAAATGATCCTACAATGATATCGAATTTAATACAAATGGGTATTTTATTATCATCGTCGCTTAACCAGAAGGTCATATCATCCTTCTTTTTAAAAATTCTGCCCGGTTCAACCACCGGAATAAATTTAAGACAATTAAATTTTCCAAGTTCAGTTTTAATTGTCTCCCGCCCCTTAAAAACGATATAAAACGGAAACAAATCATCATCAAAATAGGTGTTAATTTTAACAATGTCATTTTCCTTGAAACCGGAAAAATCAATCCTGCGAATATAAAACAATGCAGCTACCATATCGAGGATTTTTGCCGGCACTTTATGTTCACCCGTAAGTGAACTCATAACGGTTTTGTTATTGTGGTTGAATAGGACCTCAGTGTACTTTTTATAATTTCCTTCGCGGATATTTCTGATTGATTTCACCGGTAAATTAGTTTCGGAATCAAAATAGCTCTCATAAATATCTACCACTTTAAAAATTTTATTTACAACTCCGGTGGTTTTGGCTTTTGCGGTAGCATGGAAGACCTCATTTTTTTCTAATGTTTCAGTCTTTAACGTAATAAGTGCTTCACCGGCTGTAATAAATCCATAATGAAGGTCGTATTTTAATTCCTCACCATTAATAAATACAGGTATTTTGTTAATGGGGGGTAGAGAGGCCTCTTCTGTTTGAAACGAAGATGAAACGAATAAAAAGATAAAAAGCGATATTTGAATTCTAACCATAAACTTCATAATTTAAACAATGCTAATTTCAATATAACAATTTTGGAACCATTGAAGTTTAACCCAATACTTTATTTTTTGGCGTGGTGGCAACAAAGTCCTTCAAGTAAAACGGTTCAAAATAGGCAACGTCCTTAAATTCTTTTTTTTGATATAATTGCTGAGATAATGCAATCATGTCCTGAGCCGATGGATTTAGCCCGGGAATAAACCGTGCATTGGGGTGTGTAATTATACCAGAACATTTATTGGATCCGTTTCCAAAAAAATAAACTATCTGATTAGCCAAAATATTTTCAAAAGAATGCTCGTTGATAATTTCAGCAATAGTCTCCGAAGCAAATTCGCCCTGTCGGCTGAATAGGGCTGTATATACTTCAAGTCTACGGGCATCTATCATGGGGCAATAAAACGCGTCACTACTGGTCATTTCGGGATTTCCCTTTTGTTGCCTGAAAAATCCAAAAACCATACTTTGCAGCGTTGGCAATGCTATTAATGGAATGCCTCCTCCGTAACATAGTCCTTTAGCCACTGATACACCTATACGCAAACCTGTATAAGATCCGGGTCCCATACTTACTGCAATAGCATGAAGATCAGAAACTACGATTGTATTTCTTTTAAGAAGTTCGTCTATAAATACCGTCAAAACAGAGGCATGTGAACGTCCTTCGGTGCTTTCGCGAATGTCAATCAATCCATTTTCATTGGAAAGTGCCACCGAACAAACGTCAGTGGCTGTTTCAATATGCAATATCAGAGCCATAAGATAACTTTAGCCGCAAAGTAATTACTTTTTCTTTGGTTTAAAAAGTTCTTTTTTTTCAATACGTTTTACCTGCATACCTTCTTTCAACCGTTTTGTAATAATGCTATATGGTCCGGTAATCACCTCGTCTTTTTCAGTTAATCCTTCTTTGATTTCTATAAAATAGTTATCCTGAATACCGGTTTTCACAGATTTTACCGTGGCTTTGCCGTTTAGGTATATATAAACAACTTCCTTCTGTTTGAGTGCAGTTGTAGTTGCATTTTTTGATTTTGATATCGAATCAGTTGAATCTTTGAGCAAAACTACTGCCTGTACAGGAATAGCAAAAACATTATCGGTTCTATTCGTCTGAATTTCAAGTGATGCTGACATGCCCGGACGAAAAGGATCGGGGTTTTTCTTAGAGATAAGATGAGCGTATGATTCTTTTAGCAGTAAAATTTTAACCTGGAAATTGGTTACCTGATCAGTAGTTTGACCTGTGGTTGTTGCAGAATTAGCAATTTCAGTAACTAATCCTTTAAACTTTTGGCCAAGATAAGCATCTACCTCCACAAGCGCCGTATCTTTCGCACTTACACGAACAATATCGTTTTCATTTACATCAACTTGTACTTCCATTCGGTTTAAATCCGAAATATGCATCATGTCAGTGCCCGACATCATGTTAGTACCCAAAACACGCTCACCGAGTTCTATATTTAATTGAGAAATGGTTCCACTCATTGGGGCAAAAACAGTTGTTTTCATTAATTGCTCCGACGACTCTTTGAGTGACGCTTCGGTACTCCGCACTCCAAATTCTGCTCCTTTAACACTTTGTCGGGCTGCTTCAACCTGAGCTGCAACTGTTTTATAGGTTGTTTGTGCTGCTTCCCAATCAGCCTGAGAAATTGTTTTTTGCTCCCATAACCGTTTACTTCGGCCGTAAGATTGTTTTTCACGTTCAAAATTTGCTTCAGCCTGAAGAAGTCCGGCACTCGCATTCGCCAGGTTTGCTTTTGATGAATTAACGGCTGCCGTTGCCCGCTCGCGTTGACTGATATAAATATCCGGTTTAATTTTGAGAAGTAATTTTCCCTTCTCTACAAAGTCGCCTTCTTTCACGTAAAGTTCAATTACTTCGCCCGATACTTCGGGACTTAACTTAATTTCTGTTTCAGGACGAATTTTTCCATTAGCGGTAACAGTTTCCAAAATAGTGCGCTTTACAACCTTTTCAACCGATACTTCAAGGGGTTTTTCCTTTCCAATCCATCCTGCTTTTTTGGCAATTACCACAAATATCAGTAAAGCAACAGTTACAATAATCAGGTATCTTAAAAGTTTTTTTTGCTTCATAACAATATTCTTATGCGTTGAATATGATTTTGTTTAAAATTTTATTTGTCCGCCTTTATAAAACTCCAGTACTTTGGTTTTAAAAATATAACTGTATTTGGCCTGCAGCATTTGCGACTGAGCAAGTGTTAACTGGTTTTTCGAGGTGCTATAATCTACAAAATTAACCATCCCCACATCGTATTTTTGCTGAATGTTTCTGAATGATTCCTGCATGAAAGCAACTGCTTTATCTGAGGCTACGTATTGTCTGTAAGAAGCAATGGCATCGGTTAATGCTTGTTGAATATCCTTATAAAGTTGCTTTTTGGTATAGTCGAGCTGATACTTTGAATTCAATACATTAATTTTAGCATTACTTATATTATTGTTAATCAACCAACCATTAAATATGGGAATAGAAACACTAAGGGAAACAGCAGTATTCGCGTTATCACGCATTTGACTACTAAACGGATACGAAATTGAATACGTAGTTGGATGCTGGTAAACGACAAGCTGGGAAGGATTGCTCGCTAAAAATCCTATTGGTGAAGTTAGTATTCGGGCGGTATCACTTCCAAACCGGGTACGCGCATCAGAATAACCTGATCCGTATGAAGCACTTAAAACAACTTTGGGACTTCGTCCGCCACGTGCAATGGAAAGCCCTTTTTCTATGCCTTGCAATTGATATTCAGCCAGCCTGATTTGTGGAAGGTTGCGTTCAGCTTCTTTGTAAATATCGTCAGCATAAGATGATACAGCTTCGATAGACAAATTTGTGAAATCTGGAACAAGAATACTAAAGTTCTTAACTGTATCTAATTCTAACATCTGCTTTAACGAAAGAGTTGAAATATCAAATTGATTTTGACGTGTAACCAATGTTAATTCTTCACTGGCGCTCTGCGACTGAACCTCATACAAACTCCCCTGTGGTAAACTGCCCGCGTCTACCAATTGTTTGGTTCTTTCAAGCTGTAAATTTGTGATGGCAAGCTGTTCTTTGGATGTATTTACCAATTCCTGATTCAGCAATATTTGCAAATACCCCAGGGCAATATTCAAGCCCATATCATTCTTGAACTTTGCTACATCTTCGCGACTTGCCAGAACATTATACTGGTTCTGCAAGACGGTATTATTTCGTTGAAATCCATTAAAAAGCACTATGGAAGCGCCTAAAGAAAAATTTGAGGAATTAATGGTTTGATTGTTCGTAAACTGGTATGTTGTTTGATCCAATACGCGTCCTTGTGAAATTCCATAAAATACATTCCCGTAAATGTTTGGAAGAACTCCAATTATCGATTGCCTGTAATTATTCTGATTATACTCAACATTCAGTTCTTTCATTTTAATCTGAATATTGTTTTCATAAGCGTGAGAGATGCATTGCTCAAGTGTCCATGCTTGCTGGCAGGATGCGCTTTTATTTATTAGTAATGAAAAGGTTAAAATAAGGAAAATGCCTTTACTTGCTTTTATGTCATAGAAATTTTTACAATAATGGGAAGTGACAGTCTTCAGAAATGGTGGTTCATGCATTTTTGACTTCTTTGAAAAACATGCTCGATTCATTGTTAAAAAATTAATGCATAAATATATACAATATTGACATATATTTAAACCAAATTCCAACTAGAATTTAATGAGTTCTAAAGTGCATTATATAAATACAATAGGGGATGTTGAATTTGTGAAAAACACTCGTTCCAAAAGTCTGCGGATAACTATAAAACCTAACGAAGGTGTTAAAGTTACCATTCCTTCGTACGTTTCTTTTTCAAATGCCTTCCGGTTTGTAGAGGAAAAAAAGGATTGGATTCGCAACAGTTTGCAAAAGATGAAATCCCTGGAACAAACCAATACCATCTTTAAACCGGGGATTGATTTTACCACCCGATTTCACAATCTCGAATTTATTCATCAACCCGAAAGTGCACTCACTGCAAAAGTAGCGAAAGGTTTTATAAGGATATGTTATCCTTCGGAAAGTGTTGTTCTGTCAAAAGAGGGACAGGAGTTAATAAGAAAAGCTGTTGAATTTGGATTGCGTAAAGAAGCAAAAGAGTTTCTTCCCGGACGGGTTAAAGAATTGGCTGCTAAATTCACGATTAATTATTCACAACTCTTCTTAAAAAACTTGAAATCGCGTTGGGGAAGTTGTTCGTCAGTAAATAATATTAATCTTAATATCCATTTAATGAGGTTGCCTGATCATTTAATTGATTATGTTATTTTGCATGAACTAACACATACGGTGCATAAAAATCACGGGCCAAAATTCTGGCAAACATTGGAAAACCTTTCTGGAAATGCACGATTGTTTGCAAAAGAAATGAAAAAGTACCGTACCCGTATTTACTGAGGAATAACTTTTAAGTCACTAGTCAATAAGGCTTCCAAACTTATTACGTATTGCAATGCTTTCTGCTCTCCAAAAAGCTGTTCAAATTCTTTATAAACATAATCACGAATATCTATTTGCCAATCGAGGAAGGAAAGTGTAGATATTTTCCCCATTTCGCGTTTTTCAAAAAAACGTTTTAAAACGTTAACTTTTGAATGATAGGCCATAAACGCCTTAATCTGAGTGCGTAGCTCATTGCTCAAATAATTTTCTATCATTTTCAATTCGCTCGGCAAAATTTCGAATGTTGATTCGTAAAAATTGCTGAATGAATTCTCCCAATTAATAAAATGAATGAGATAATTTGATGTTTTAAAAATGTCACGACTTTCATCCTGATCTATCGATTTAAGAAAAACATTTTTAAGTTCTTTTCGATAAAGATCTTTTATTTTAGCATCGAGCTTGCTGGTTATTTCCTCGGTGTATTTTGTATAATCATCACTAAAATTATTAAGGCTAAAATCCTTGTTAGAGAAGGGTTGCAGAATCGAAATAATGCGTGTAATTACCGCAGTCTCATCAATTAATAAGTGAAATAAAGGGAAGATTTTTGCTTTTGAAATGTCTTCAAAAAATTTTTCGGAGAAGTGACCTTCCATTAACAATTCGTTCTTTTCCTGATTGTTTTTGGTAATTCGTTCTATATCACTGCGGTAAATTTTTAGATGTTCGTTAATTTTACTTTTAATCTGAGCTTTTTTACCGTTAACAATTATCTGTATATAAAGCGGATAGTAATTCTCCTTTAATAGAGGTTTCGGTTTTGCTCTTGTGTTCAGGTAATGTTTTACAGTTATCTTTCTGTTTACCATTTTGTAAATGTTATTCGGCTAAAAGTCAATAGCTGTTTATTAAATTAATTATTAAAATTTTACCATTAATGAATATAGTTTCAACTTTACGAGCTTATACTCAGATTCAAATAAAAAGGTTATAAAATTGCGATAATAAATGAGATTTATCAAGTCTTACACTTTTCCCATTGGAATGCAGATTACGCAAGAGTATGTTATAATCACAATTTACTAAAACTTTACAACACATCAAAATTTGTACCAAAAATTTTGATTAAATTATATCGTAAAGTTCGATAAACTCGAATGTATTGCCCGTCCAATCCATAAATTTTAAAAAATCATTGAAATTCAGTACAATACTTGCTGTATTAATGTTTGGATGGAAACAAATTTTTTCTGTTTTTTTTAAAGATATATCAAAAAAAGTATGCACGTGATGTTCATTATCGTTTATTATCCCAAAAGGGGATACTGATCCGGGCTTTATTCCCAAATATTTCTCCATCCGTTGTTCCGAAGCAAATGAAATTTTCCCTTGATTTAATTTTTTTTCTAAATCGTGAATATCAAGTATTCGTGAGCAATCCAAAACAACAAGATAGTGCCGGTTTCCTTTATGATTTCGGAAAAACAGATTTTTACAATGTGCTGCTTCCATGTTCTTCCAGTATAACATCGCAATTTCGATTGTTGGTGCCGGAGGATGTTCGTAGTAATCAAATTTTATATTAAGTTCTTCAAGAATTTTATAAAGTTTAGGATCGCCGTTCATATATTTTTTATATTGATTGTAAGAATTATTATCAGTAGTAACCGAGA
>JANXXY010000372.1 GCA_025350365.1 Bacteroidales bacterium
CTCAGTCTAAATAACATTATAAGTTTAGGCGCTTAGTCAGCCTAATTTTTTTATGTATGCCAACTTTTAAGAAATACGACTTAAACCCAGCGGGTTTAAATGTTTATAGAAAATTGGCACGAAAAGAAAATTTCGACTCCAACGGAGTCGCACGTCAGATGGACTCTTTCATTTCTATAGACATATTAACCCTCTGGGTTAAAGAACAAATTAACTTTGTATAAATATTGTTATTAACACAATAAATGTTCATATAATGGGATGATGTAAGGTTCACCATTAATAAACACGGTTTTGGCTAACTTTATTTATTTATAATCAATTAGTTAACTTGGGCGGTCTAAGCGCCTATACCTATAGCATTAATTTTAAGACAATCGAAATCATATCAATGTATAATGAATTATTTAAATACGTATTATTATTTTTAAACAGTTTCAAAAAAATAAAAAAATGTTTTTAACCTGGATAATTTACAAATCCCTATAATGACCTCACCCCCAACTCCTCTCCAAACTGAGAGGGGAGTTGGATTTGTAAGAACCAAAAGTCCCTCGCCCGTTTGGGAGAAGGATTTAGGGTGAGGTCACTAAAGTTTAGGAATTAAACATGTCAGATATATTATCGGATACTTATTTATATGACATTTTGCCGCCATGCCAAAAGATCATAAAGACTAATTGTTTTTTTTCGAAGATAAATTTTCTTGTAACTTTGTGTGATAATAATAACAAATTAATATTTTCTATATGCAAACTATTGATAAATACAATTTTAAAGGTAAAAGAGCAATTGTCAGGGTCGATTTTAACGTTCCTCTTAACAAACAAACATTTGAAGTAACCGATGATACTCGTATTCGCGGAGCATTACTTACAATCAATAAAATATTAAACGATGGAGGTTCAGTTATCCTGATGTCTCACCTTGGCCGTCCGGATGGTAAAGTGCAGGATAAATTTTCGATGAAGCACATACTCTCTGCCGTTGAAAAAAACATTGGTAAGAAAGTGATCTTTGCGGGTGATTGCATGGGCGATGAAGCTAAAAAAATTACAGCAGCTCTTAAACCCGGTGAAATTGTATTACTCGAAAACCTTCGCTTTTACGAAGAAGAAGAAGGTAAACCTTACCACCTTGGCGAAAATCCAACAGACGACGAAAAAAAAGAAGGCAAAGTTAAGGTAAAGGAAAGCCAGAAAGCATTTGTGAAACAACTTGCCAGCTATGCCGACTGTTACGTAAATGATGCATTTGGCACAGCCCATCGCGCACATGCTTCCACCGCTTTAATTGCAGCATACTTTCCAAACGACAGCATGTTTGGTTTTTTAATCGGGAGTGAACTTAAAGCCATGGACAAAGTACTTTTGGCTCCACAAAAACCCTTTACGGCCATTATGGGAGGCGCAAAAGTATCTGATAAGATCCTAATCATCGAAAATTTGCTTAACCGTGTTGATAACCTGATTATTGGTGGCGGTATGACATATACTTTCATTAAAGCCCAGGGTGGAAAAATTGGGAAATCACTTTGTGAAGAAGACAAGCTCGACCTGGCTTTGGAAATTCTGAAGAAGGCAAAAGAAAAAGGAGTTAAAATATATTTGCCGGTAGATGCAATAAATGCTGATGCTTTTGATGCAAACGCAAATACGCAAGTATCTAAAATTGACCAAACACCCGATGGTTGGATGGGGTTAGATATTGCTGATGAGTCCATTAAAATTTTCGAAGAGGTAATTGAAAATTCTAAAACCATTCTCTGGAACGGTCCAATGGGCGTTTTCGAAATGGATAAATTTGCCAAAGGAACTACATCCGTTGCTCTTGCTATTGCTAAGGCTACCAGTAAAGGAGCTTTCAGTCTTATTGGAGGCGGCGACTCGGTTGCAGCCATCAATAAAAATAAGCTTGCTGATAAAGTTAGTTATGTATCCACCGGCGGCGGTGCTATGCTCGAATACATGGAAGGAAAGGAACTTCCCGGTATTAAAGCTATACGGGGATAATTTCTAAGAATATGAAAAAAAGAGAGCCCATTTTTTACTGGGCTTTCTTTATTTAAGCTGTTCTGGTCTGCTTGGGTGTAGGACAAAATTCCCTTTTATAGCTTATATTTGTCAACCACAACCCCTTAAAGGGGCTATAACAAGTTCGAACAAAGTTAAAGCCCCTTTTTAAGGGTTGGAACATAATAAAAGTCCAACCTTATTTTTTCTTTTGATACGAAATTTGTTATACACCCTGGAATTTTGTCGTACACCAGTCTGAGATTGGTTTGTCACTAACCTGTTTTTTAATTATTATTTAACAATCTTTCAAAATACCCCATTACCAATAGATTTTTTGAACTAAACAATTAATATCTTGTTACAATATTTAATAGTATTCCTTAACATTATGATATATAGATTTCCGAAAAGCTTAATTCTATACTATATAAATATCACTGAACGATGTTGTTGATTTAAAAATCTTCAAAGCTGTTGAATTTTTTGTGTTAATTTATGTCTATACGTAATATTTATGAGCGCTTTAAAAACATTTCCAAAAAAATTACTTTTGATGAATCAAACCTATTGCAGGGAGGTTCCATCGTTAGCAAAAACCCACCATTTTATCAATGATTTCATAAATTTTTTGTTCCCAATCAGAACTGAAAAAAATATTAGTTTATTACAAATAGAAGCTAAATGGGAAGATCTTCAACGTCAATTTATTGAGTTAATTACTCCATTGCAAACAATGTTGGAAAAGCCTGTTTCCAGCATTTCCAATGAATTCTTTGGATTGATTCCTTCCATCCATGAAAAAATGATTAAGGATGCCGACGCTTTTATGAAATTTGACCCTGCGGCCAAATGTCCTGAAGAAGTCATACTTTGTTACCCAGGGTATTACGCCATTTCCATATACCGGTTGGCGCATGTTCTATATCAAATGAATATCGATGTTCTTCCCCGGATGATAACGGAATATGCACATACAAAAACAGGGATTGATATCCACCCGGGAGCAACCATCGGCAGCCGCTTTTTTATTGACCATGGAACGGGCATTGTTGTTGGAGAATCAACGATTATTGGGAAAAATGTTAAAATTTATCAGGGCGTAACATTAGGCGCTCTTTATGTTGGTAAAGATCAGGCAAATAAAAAACGTCATCCTACTATTGAGGACAATGTGATTATTTATTCGGGAAGTACCATTCTGGGTGGAGAAACAATTATCGGTCGGGATACTGTTATCGGCGGAAATGTTTGGCTAACCGAAAGTGTACCACCATTTTCCGTTGTATATCATAAACCCTCGGTAGTAATTCGCGATTCGAAAAAATTTATTGAACCGGTTAATTTCGTCATTTAATAAGGTAACTATATGAAAATTCAATCTGTATTAGAAAGCATTGGAAATACTCCACATCTAAAAATTAACAAGTTATTTCCTGATGATTATGAAGTTTGGGTAAAACTCGAAAGGTTTAATCCCGGGGGTAGTATCAAAGATCGTATTGCCCTATCAATGATTGAAGATGCTGAAAGCAAAGGTATTTTAAAACCCGATTCCGTGATTGTTGAGCCTACCTCCGGAAATACCGGCATTGGTTTGGCGTTAGTTGCGGCTATAAAAGGCTACAAATTGATACTTGTAATGCCCGAATCGTTTAGCATTGAACGTCGAAAACTAATGGCTGCCTATGGTGCCAGTTTTGAACTTACACCGCGAGAACGTGGCATGAGCGGAGCTATTGACAAGGCCACCGAGCTTCTTCATACAATACCTAATGCCTGGATGCCATCGCAATTTGAAAACGAAGCCAATATTGCTATTCATAGAACAGCTACAGCACAGGAAATTATCAACGACTTCACGGAAGGTATTGATTACCTGATAACCGGGGTTGGAACCGGTGGACATATTACCGGGGTAGGCGAAGTGCTAAAAAAGAAATTCCCAAAACTAAAGGTTTACGCAGTTGAACCTGCCGCATCGCCGTTTATATCAAAAGGACAATACGCACCTCACCCAATTCAAGGGATAGGACCAAACTTTTTACCAAAAAATCTTCATGTTGAAGTGCTTGACGGAGTAATTCAAATTACAAAGGAAGAAGCTTTTCTATACACTCAAAATGCCGCGAAACTCGAAGGTCTGTTTGTAGGAATTTCTTCGGGAGCCTCGCTTGCTGCAGTAGCTAAAATGCTTCCTGAATTTCCAAAAGGTTCTCGTATTCTAACTTTTAATTACGATACCGGAGAAAGATACCTATCTATTGAGGGATTGTTTTAGCCTGTTTAATTCCTAAAGCAGCACAAGTTTAAAAAAATTTAATAGATATAGGCGCTTAGACCGCCCATGTTAACTAATTGATTATAAATAAATAAAGTTAGCCTAAACCGTGTTATTGATGGTGAACCTTACATCCCATTATATGAACATTTATTGTGTTAATAATAATATTTATACAAAGTTAATTAATGCT
>JANXXY010000391.1 GCA_025350365.1 Bacteroidales bacterium
GAAAGCGAATTTTCCATGCTGGGAAATTCAATTCCCTTAAACAAGGTTTGGCTAACCCAAAAAAACCACGAAAGTATTTTATGTAAAATAATCAAGTTAGCAGATGTCAATGTTCAATTCCACAACAAATTATTATAGAAACCCTGGCACATTCTTAATAAGCATTTTGAATAATATGAAATTTTTATTAAAGCTTTTTATAAACTTTTTTTAAAAAAATTATATAAATTCACTCAATTTAAAAATGCAATTTAAAATATAAACTACTGAATGTTAAATTTAAATGTAATTGACTAACCAATAATTAATTCTATGAGAAACTCAATGATCGTTTTCGCCTTGCTTTTAGCAGGGAATGCCTATTCACAGGTAATCGCCGATTGGAAAACACCGGTAGAAGGCACTCCAAAATCTATTTATTTTCATTCGTTTACACAGACTCCAATTGTGGAGACTTCCAAAAATTATTATGGGGTAAATGCAATTGACAAGTCGGTTGTTTGGACAATCAAAAAATCGGAAAAAATGGCGGCATTGCAAGCTGCCCGCACTGCCAGTGCCCTTACAGGCAGTGACGATGTAACCAAAGGAATAGATATGGAACAATATTATGAAATTCCAAATACCCAATTTGCTTCGATAAATAGTAATATTATTGATGTATCTAGCGGAAAAACCTTAATAGGTGAAGGAAATAATCCGTTTAAAGCGTTAATTTCCGACAATATTGTGGCAGAAATCAACATGTTATTGTTAAAAGTTAAAGATGGTGACGGCTCCGAAAAACTTTATGGAATAGACATAGCCACAAGCACAGTAGTATGGTCGACGAAACTTGCCGATGCCAATGGAGCAAAGGATGCTATGAAGTTTATTACCAAAGCCAATGGATTAGACCAATTAAAAATTGATTTGTTCAAACCATCTATATCTGCAAGTAAGGATATAATCTACAACAACAACGGTAAATTATCGTTAATTAACAGTAAAACAGGTGTTATTCTCTGGGAAAATGATTGTAACCCGGGTACTTTTTTTATAAGCCCTGATCAATCGAAGATTATTTCTGTCGAAAGGCCTACTGGTCTAAGTGCGATAAGTGGTACAAAAGCCTTTGGGAAAAAAGTAATGGCAATTGACGCATTAACAGGCAAAAACCTATGGGCAGAACCTGTAAAGCTCGATGAAACATATAAAATGTTTAAATTTTTAGGCAACAATGAGGTTTTACTAGCTTACAAAAATGGCTTAAACCTATTTGACATTAGTACAGGAAAGAACCTTTGGAAGAAAGATTTTGAGGCCAATAACCTAAAGACGATGGAGGCAACAGCTGAAGGTCTGGAACTTCAATATGGCAACAAAATTATGGTAATTGATGCCAAAACAGGTAAAAAGCTTTGGAAAAAAGCTGTTGAGTTAGAAGGGTTAGATGAAAATGCAGAATTCGAACCGTATAAGAAAGAATATAAAAACACACGCATTGTGCTTACCCCAACGGATATTCATGTTTACGACAAAGCTACCAGCAAAAAAAAATGGTCGCGTAGTTTCGACGAAGCAACAAAAGTAGGTTTTGATGATACAAGCGACAAAATATTAATTATCAGCAAAAAACGCATCTACTTGTTTAATCCCGATGCTCAGGCAAAAGCTCCCAAACCTATTGAAATAAAAATTGAAAATCCAAAAGAAATTGTTGGGTTCGACATAAAAGAAACAGGTTACTTTATTTACGGTCAAAAGGAATTTATCCTTATCGATAAAGATGGAAAGCTAGTTATTCAAAAGGAATACAAGCAACTTAAAGGTAAACGCTTAGCGAATGCTGCATTACTTGTATCTTCTATCGCATCCGGAATAGCTGGCGCCAATGGTACTGTATGTGTAAACGGCGGCCCAGAACAGGAATTTGGAGTATTTGTTGATCCTGCAACCGCAAAATCATTCGAAGCAGCTTCACAGGCCCAGAGTGATATGCGCAATAGTTTAAAAGCTAACGACAAACAACGTCGTGCAGTTAGAGCAGATAATAACTTTGCTTATTTTAATAAGGGAGAAAAAGTTAATGGTACCAGTGTAATTAGCATGGTACTTGTTGAAAAGAAAACCGGTAAAGAAGCAAAAACGCTTGATTTCAGCAACGACCGCGATGTAGTTTTTGAAATTGACTTCAACAGTGGAAAACTTTATTTCGTTGAAAAAGGCGAATTTTGTACGCTTAATCTGTAGCATTTTAATATAACATTTAAAGAAGGGTGTCCCAATAGTCTGAGGCACCCTTTTTTTTTAATATTTTACGTAATATATTGTTTTACTTATTATTACAAAAGTAAGGTAAGTAGGTAAGCAGTTTTTCATTTTTGGTACAAATTTTATTTTAAACATTTTTTAACATCATTCTTTCTTTTACCTTAGTTTATTTACTTTTAAGCCTTTAAAAATAAGTCTTAAACAAATAATGGCAAAACAAGTTATTGAAAAAACGATTGAGGTAAGCCTTTGGGAAGCGGCTAACAAATTGAGAGGTAGTGTATAACCTTCCGAAGCATGTAGTTTTAGGGTTGATATTCTTAAAATTCGCAAGCGATAAATTCGAAGAACATCGTCAAAAACTCATGGATGAAGGCAAAGCAAAATATTTTAAAATGCGGGATTTTTATAACATGAGCAATGTGTTTTTCCTCGGCTGGGTTTATTTTATCTTTTCAATTTCTCATGATTCAAAATCCCTTGCCGAATGGTGAATACTCAGAATTTCAACCATTTCATTATTTAACAGTCGGTAAACTATACGATAATTCCCTTCGATTAATTCTTTTATTTGCACTATTCCTAATTCCGGTACAATCCTTCCAGATTCAGGCTGTGTCTTTAAAATCACTGCTTTGAATTTTATGCATCTGATATGGTTCTCTGCGTATCGCCTGGAATCCTTTGAAATATAATCAAATATGTCTTTTAAATCAAAAACTGATTGCTCAGTTCAAACTATTTTAACCATTCTTCAATCCTTTTATCCAATTCTTCATCAGATATTGTTTGGTTATTATCAGCTTGTTGCATTCCTTTTTCAATCTTATCAAGCAATATCATCTTATCTACTAAATCATCTACGGAGAAATGATCCGGAAATTTAGTAATGGTTTTAATTACATTAGATTTTGAAAGCATAATATAAAATTTTCATAAAGGTACAAAAACTAATTACAGGCAATTAGTTAATTGTTAAAATCTTATTAATACCCTATGAATGTTTAGGTTGTCTTTTTTTAGCCTTGCAAGTTAATATGATTAATTTATCATGATACAAAAAAGCTAAAACTATGCCGGAAATTAAACAACATGACAGTTCAGACAAAGATTGGATAAAGGAAATCGACTTGGATGAATTCGAAGATGACTTAAGCGACAATCCCGATACAACTATAGAGGATGACCTTGACGACTGACCTCTAATAACACGGATTTCTTTTGTGATTATATGAGTTTAAACGAAGATGAAGTGAAAAGCTCAATTTCGGAAAACTGAAAATATGCCTTTTATGTCAATAGATATAGGAATTTCAACAAGTTAAGACATTTTTTCAAATGTTGTACCTATGTTCTACCATTAAATAAAAAACCCTGTGTAACTTATTTATTTACACAGGGTATATGTTGATTACTGTGACCCCGGCGGGACTCGAACCCACAACCTGCAGAACCGGAATCTGATATTCTATCCATTGAACTACGGAGCCATAAAAGCAGACTTGCTGCTATCGGCTGCAAAAATAGTAAAAGAAACATCAAAACCTGAAAATATATCACCACATTTTCAATTCAGTTTTTTTACTTTTGTGATTTCTAATTAAAATCAGGAACCAAGATAAAATAACCAAAAATTAAGAAAGTTTTCGAAACGCTTGAATAGATGGAATCTTAAAATTTCAAAATAAGCATTATTCGGTCTTGTATATTGGTTAATGGCTTTATGTTCAAAATATAAAACTATGGAATACAATTTTTCGGAAATTGAAAAGAAATGGCAGAACTACTGGGAAGAACACAAAACGTTTAAAACCGGGCAGGATTTCAGCAAGCCTAAATATTACATTCTGGATATGTTCCCCTATCCGTCGGGCGCCGGTTTGCACGTTGGTCATCCCGAAGGTTATACAGCTACCGATATTGTAAGCCGGTATAAAAGGATGAAGGGGTTTAACGTATTACACCCAATGGGATGGGACGCTTTTGGATTACCCGCCGAGCAGTATGCCATTCAGACCGGAACACATCCTGCCGTTACCACCAGTACTAATTGTGATAATTTTCGCGCTCAGATTAAAAACCTGGGACTCGGATATGATTGGGACAGGGAAATTGATACTACCGACCCAAAGTATTATAAATGGACACAATGGATATTCATCCGTCTTTATAATACCTGGTTCGATAATGAATTGCAAAAAGGCCGCCATATCAGTGAACTTCCTATTCCGGAGGACATCAATAACAAAGGCAAAGAAACTATCCGCAAATATGTTGACGGTTGCCGGCTTGCCTATTTTGATGATGCCAAGGTTTGGTGGTGCGAAAGTTGTAAGATAGTTTGTGCCAATGAAGAGGTACTTACTGACGGGACTCATGAAAAATGCGGCAATCAGGTTGTTCGCAAAAAACTGAAACAATGGATGCTGCGTATTCCTTTTTATGCTGACCGACTGCTTGCAGGGCTGGAAAAAATTGATTGGCCTGAAGGTGTAAAAGAAATGCAAAAAAATTGGATTGGCCGTTCCACAGGGGCTGAAGTCGATTTCAAAATAGATGGTCTCGATGAAAAACTGAGGGTTTTTACCACTCGACCTGATACTCTGTTTGGCGCAACTTACATGGTAATTGCGCCCGAACATGTTTTGGTTGATAAATTAACAACATCGACCCAATTAAAGTCTGTTCAGGATTATATTATGACATCAGGAATGAAATCGGAGATCGACCGAACGGATCTGTCTAAAGATAAAACCGGTGTGTTTACCGGACGATATGCTATCAATCCGGTAAATGCCAGGAAAATCCCTATTTGGGTTGCCGATTATGTACTTACCGGTTATGGTACGGGAGCCATCATGGCAGTTCCGGCTCATGATAACCGCGACTTTGAATTTGCCAAAAAGTTTGATCTTCCTGTAGTTTGCATTCTCGATCCAAC
>JANXXY010000392.1 GCA_025350365.1 Bacteroidales bacterium
ACATATATTCCAACCATTCGGCCATTTCCTGAACAGTTCCACTACCCACATTCCCGGAAACATAAGCGTCGCAGCCCAGCATTTCGCACAGGTCAAGAAATTCGTGTGTTCCGAAACTGTTATCCTCAGTAACACCGCCCCAATTCACATTTACTATGGATGCACGTTTATCCTTAGGGCCAACACCATCTTTCCAATGGTAAGTATCGGCAAAGCAACCACCCGGCCAGCGTAAAACAGGGATATTTATCTCCTTCAACGCTTTCACAACGTCATTACGAATACCGCGTGTATTTGGAATACCTGAGTTTTCGCCAACCCAAATACCCTCATAAATACATCGTCCCAAATGTTCAGCAAATTGCCCGTATATGTCTTTACTAATTGGGACTGTCGCTTTATCGACGTTAAGTACAATTGTATTATCTGTTTTATTTTGAGCCACAGATAATTGAAATCCAGAAATAACAAAAAACAGAATAAGAAGGATGCCTTTTGAATTTTTCATTAGAGTTTTAATTAATAGTTAATTATCAAATATTATGAATTTATATTTATGTATTCATTTTAATTAGTGCGTCCTTTTTCACTTTCATTTGAAAGTGAAATCCCATTTCTGCAAACATCCTGTATTTCTCTTTATTAAACATATAATAAAAAGCACCCTTTTTAGATGATCCTTTTTCTTTTTCATCCATTTTATCTAATAACCCTGTTTCGAGAATTCGTTTGCGAAAGTTTCGTTTGTCGAGTTGCTCTTGATTGATAGCTTCGTATAAGCTTTGCAATTGAGGCAGAGTAAATTTTTCGGACAAAAGCTCAAATCCGATGGGTTTCGTAACAATTTTGTTTCGTAGAGTTTTAAGAGCCTTCTCAACCATTTTATTATGATCGAATATAAGAGTTGGCACTTTATTAATTGATATCCAATGAGCTCCATGAGCTTCTGCTAGTTTCCTGTCGTTTTCATCCACTTTAATCAATGCATAAAATGCAATTGAAATGGTTCGTTCGCCCGGATCGCGGTTTACATCACCATAACTTTGAAGTTGTTCCATATAAATATTGGTAAGCCCTGTAAGCTGAAGGAGTATTCTTCGGGCTCCTTCATCAAGGCTCTCGTAATTCTTTAAAAACCCTCCCATTAACGACCATTCACCTTTTGCCGGTTCAAATTTCCTCTTTAATAACAAAAGTTTAAGTTCGCCTGCATCGAAACCAAAAATAATGCAGTCCAGAGCTACATAGTGCCGATCTTCATCCTGATAAAAAGCTCCCATAAATTTATTTTCTGACTAATTTAAGTGTTTTTAATACACTTCACACGTTTTTGCGAAGGTAATTAAATTTTGGAAAAAAGTAATAAATAGTTAGTCGTTTTATTTTCATAAAAAAAAGCCACCCTGGATAGGATGGCTTTTTATAAATCGAAAAAAAACTATCGGATTTTCGATCCTTTTACTGCGAAAAAAATCATATATAAATAATAGAAAAACATGAGACTTACGGCTATCATTACAGATCCTGTTACTACCTGAATTTTACCCATAATTAAAGTTAAAATTGAAGCGCCAATTACCGAGGTGGCAATAACACCGGAAGCTACTTTAACATGTGGGCCCAGATCTTCCAATGCAAGGTTGTAAATAACCGGCCACATGATTGAATGAAATAAGCCGGTGGCAAGAAACAACCACATAGCAACAAGGGGAAGACTGGAGCTTAGTGCAAATGAAGCTCCCAACAATACTCCGCCACCAATAGCACAAATTGCCAAAATTTGTCCGGCTTTGAATTTTCTTAAAATGAATATTCCTAAAATACGACCTACCATCATCCCACCCCAATAATATTTTAACATATCTGTTCCGTTAATACCTTGAATACCGAGTGATTTAGCATAATCAGGAAAGAAGCTCGAAATGCCTATTTCTATTCCCATATATAAGAAAATTGCCAGGGAACCTAACCAAACATGAGTGTATTTAAAAGCACTTGATTTGTACAATCTCTTTTCAGAGCCTGCAGCTTGGTTATCTTCGGTTTTTATCTCAGGTAATTTTAAGAAAAACATGATTACCAGAATGACTGCAGTAATAATGCCGATTACCATAAAAGGACCCTTTACAATTTCTTGAATTGCTGAGTTTTCCATTTTTGAACCAGGTTCTAGTTTAGGAGTAACTAAAAGAACAGAAACAAAAATAGGTGCGAATACTGTAGCTACAGAATTGAGTGCGTTTGTCAGAGTCAAGCGGCTTGCTGCAGTTTCGGGGCTTCCCAAAGCATTTACGTAGGGTGCCGCAGCAACTTGCAAAATTACAACTCCAATTGCAAATACCGAAACAGTACTAAGAAATCCATAATAACCGTTTGATACTCCGGGGATGCATAGAAAAAACCCTAATGATATTAATGCTAGACCCGCCAAAACCCCATTTTTATAACCGATTCTGGTAAGCATAAAGCCTACAGGTACTGATAAAATATATGCTCCATAAAAAAACGTATTGGGCAACTGTTTTTGAAAATCATCTAAGCCAAATGCATTTTTTAAGAAATCGATAGTCGAATTGTTCATTGTAGTAATAAAGCCAAACAGGAAAAATAAAGATGCCATTACTATCAATGGAAACAGATAACCGGGTTTGTTTTGTTCACTCATTTTATTAAATTATTAGTTAATTTATTTTACTGAAAATTTATAAATACACGAATGTTTGTATGTTTCCTCAGGATGTAAGATTGTTGATGGGAAATGAGGTTTATTAATAGCATCTGCAAAATGCTGGGTTTCCAGACAAAAAGCCCAGCGTCTGCCATATAATTTTCCTCCCTTTCCTTTTTCACCATCAATCCAGTTGGCTGTATACAACTGCACTCCTGGTTGAGTAGTAGAAACTTCCATCAATCTACCAGATTCCAGATCGTATGCAATAGCAGCCAAGACTAAATCTCCTGTTTGATTCTTTAAAACCCAGTTATGGTCGTAACCTGCTCCAAAACGAAGCTGCTCATCTCCCGTATCTATCCGGGATCCAATTTTTCTTGGTTGTGTAAAATCCATAGGTGTTCCCTTTACACTGCGAATTTCACCTGTTGGAACTGATGTTTCATCTACAGGAGTAAAATACAATGCATTGATCATTAATTCCTGATTAAGAATGTCTCCGGTGCCTTCACCAGCAAGATTAAAATAGGAATGACTGGCAAAATTAACAACAGTAGTTTTATCAGTTGTCGCCAAATAATCCATAATTAATTCGTTGTCATCAGTTAATGTATAAGTTACGGTAACTTTTAGATTCCCTGGGTACCCTTCCTCGCCATCTTTAGATAAGTATTCCATGACAACTTTGGAAGATGAAAAACTTGTTACATCCCATACAATCTTACTAAAGCCTTTGATTCCGCCATGCAAATGGTTGGGACCGTTGTTAACTGCCAGGTTATATTCCTTATTTTCAAGAATGAATTTCCCCTTGCCTATTCTGTTGGCACATCTACCGCATACAGCACCCATGTAAGGGCTGTTACCATTGATGTATTCGCCTATTGTATCATAACCCTGAACGATATCAGCTAAATCTCCTTTACGATCAGGTGCATAAATACTAACTATAATAGCTCCATAATTAGTTACTTGTGCAATAACACCTTTTTTGTTTTTTAATGTATAAAGCGCAGTAGGCTTGCCATGGTGTGTTCCCTTAAATGAATCTTCCTTTATAATGTTCATGATGTATGTATTTAATTAGCAGGTAAGTAGTGAAGCAGAATAGCAGGATAGATAAAGGATAACAACATTTCTCCTTTCCATCTTCCCTACTTTTCTTACAATTCAATCTTTATGGAACCCTTTTGCCTTATAAACAGCTTGTGACATGCTCCTTTTCCATAAACATGCTCAAGCGTGGATACATATTTATCAAGTAGGTTTTTAGGCACAAAAGCCTGAATAGTTCCTGCAAAACCTCCACCATGAACGCGCCATGCACCTTGACCTTTGAGTATCATTTCGCTTAAAGCTAATGCTAACGAAACGCCTTGTTCACGAACATTATTTACAGGGTAAATATTTTGATTATACATGAATGAGCTATAACCAGATTCGATGATCATACCAAGGAACGATTTAAAATCGTTTTTCTCTAAAGCTTCAACTTGATTTACAACACGTTGATTGTCTCCAAGAAAGTGATATGCGCGGAGCAAAGCACGATCGCCAACCTTTTCACGAATTTTAGGTGCAATTTCAACAACTTGTTCAAGTGTAACCTCACGAAGTACTTTGGCTCCCAATTCAGCGGCTACAGCTTTCATATCTGTGGGCAGCGAAGCATATTCATCGTTCAAATCAGCGTGATTTCCACCGGTATCGGTAATAACCAGAGCAAATCCGGTAGCAACAAAATCGAAGCCCACTTTCTTCACAATAGGTTTTGACGGATCTTTAAAATCAATCGTTATCAATCCGCCCACGGAACAAGCAGTTTGATCCATCAAGCCACAAGGTTTTCCAAAGAAATTATTTTCGGCATATTGCCCTATGATAGCATTTTGAACGGGATCGAGTTTGCCGTTGTTAAATAAGTGACTAATGATAGCGCCGATTAGCACTTCAAATGATGCGGAAGAACTCAATCCCGATCCTTTAGGTACACCACCATCAATAATGGCATCAAAACCACCTATTGCAAAACCCAATTCTTTAAGACGTGCACTAACACCACGAACTAGTGAAACTGATGTAAAATACTCTTCTTTGCTAGCCTTAAGGTTAGAAAGATCCACCTCAAATTTTGGATATCCAACCGAATCGATACGAACGATGTTGGAATTATTTTTTGCAGCAACAGCCGCATTATCAAGATTAACTGCACCGGCAAGAACCCGACCATAATTATGATCAGTATGATTTCCACCAATTTCGGTACGTCCAGGAGAGCTAAATAATTCAACATCATCATTTTTAAATGATGAGTGAAACTTTTTTAACAAGTCAGCATAGCGGTGAGCCTGTTTTTGGAGCACAACAGAGTCATTACCATACAATTCTTTAAAAATGTTGTTATTACCATTATTAATTTTAGTAATTAAGGCATCCACTTTTCCCATAGGTTTATTGTTTTTTTAATAGTTAATTGACCGTGCAATATATAAAATATTTTGTTTGAATGGTGAAGAAGCAAGACAGAAGTTAAAAGTTAGGATCCTACCCTCTGCCCACCGCAATCCGCCAACTGACGACCTGTTTTCACGAGTATTTATCTAGCAAAAAATTTATCCACTACCCAGTTTAATACAAAGAAAATAGTTGAAATCATATCATTTTCATTCAGACTTAATTAGTGTCATAATCAAACCAATCAAAGTCAGCAAATGTTTTACATTTTTCGCCATTACCAGTAGAATACATACCCAAATAAACCCCTGTAAAGCCACCAGCAACTTCGGACGATAAATACTTTGTCTCCATTTTTCCCAGTTCAATAAAATTTGGAGAATTTTCCGCCTTAAAACCAAACGAATACCATTCCGCTGTTCCTAATATACGTAAAATAGTCTCACCTTCAGTAAGTTCTATTTTTTTTACGATATGTTCCATATTCCCAATTTTTACCCGAAACTTTAAAAAACGCTTATTCCCTTCTTTAGTAATAAAAAGATCGTAGTGATGTTTTTCGTTACTAAAAGCAGTAATACCGGCTTCATCACTTGATTTAACAGGATTAAAACTTACCTTTGTTGTAGCCGTAAAATTAAAATGTTGTTGACGACGCCCAATAAATGCTGGTGATGCCGATTGGCTTAATGTTATAGCATTACCCTTCAACCGCAAAGTTCCTGATTTTTCAGTAAGTGACCATGCTGAATTATCGGGATTACGCAAAAAATTCCACTGCAAACCCAACTTTGTATCTTTAAAATCATCCCGAATTGGAAGGACAGGCATAGAAATAAGAGGCAATGTTTTAGTTTTTACAATCAATCCGACTGTATCGCCAGGGCTTACAACAGGCCAACCATCTGTATTCCATATAAATGGCGTTAAAAAGGTTTCACGGCCTAATTGATGAAAATCTCCGCCAGCTTTGCGAAAAGCTAAAAACACAAGCCACCACGATCCATCGTGAGCCTGAATCATATCGGCATGACCAGTACCTTGAATCTGTTGATTTTGACCTGAAAGTGCACGGTGAGTGAGAATAGGATTGTCCGGATTCGATTCATAAGGACCCCAAATATTCTTACTTCGGGCAATCGTTTCCATATGTCCATATTCGGTGCCACCTTCTGCAATCATCAGATAATACCAACCATTAATTTTATAAATATGAGGTGCTTCGGGGTATCTGCCCCCTGTACCACCCCAAATATGTTTTATCTGCGTAATAAGTTTGCCCGTTTTAATATCAATTTCAGATAAAGCTATACCAGTCTTGCCTTCAGCATTATCGTTGGAGGTCAAATAAATTTTGTTATTATCGTCGAAAAACAGCGTTGGATCGATTCCTCCCTGTTTCACCCAAATAGGTTCGGACCATTCACCGGAAGGGTTGGTGGTAGTCACATAAAAATTTCCTCCACCAGTAACATTGGTTGTCACCATATAAAAAACACCATTATTGTATCGGATTGTTGGAGCGTAAATTCCACCCGAACTCCAGCAATTATCCAATGGTAATTGCGATTTACGGGTAAGGCAATAACCTATTTGCTCCCAATGAACTAAATCCTTACTATGATAAACAGGAACACCCGGGAAAAACTCAAATGTACTTGTAACCAGATAGTAATCCTCTCCAACTCTACATACGCTTGGGTCGGGATTAAATCCCGGAATTACCGGGTTTCGATAGGTTGTCTGTGAATAAATGCCAGTTACTCCAAAAAACAGCATTGCCGAAAATAGAAGTTTCTTAAAATTCATTGGGTAATTAATTGTTTATATAGGCCAAATGTAGATGTTTTCGTCTATATTTAAAATATTTTAACAATAATGAACTTTGTCATTCTTTAAGTGCTTACAAAATAATTAATTTGATCTATAATTTTGATCGAAGCTAAGTTTACATGCTTCAACATCAATTTTCATATCAAAATAATACTTTAATAAACTACTAGTATGATACATACTCCGGAAACTTACATGGCACGCGAAGAAGAATACGGCGCCCATAATTATCATCCACTACCCGTTGTTTTAGAACGCGGTGAAGGCATCTACTTATGGGATGTGGAAGGGAAACGATATTTTGATTTTTTGTCGGCATATTCGGCTGTTAACCAAGGACATTGCCATCCAAAAATTATTCAGGCCATGATTGAGCAAGCCAAAAAGCTCACTCTCACATCGAGGGCGTTTTATAACGACGTTCTTGGCGAGTTCGAAGAATACATTACAAAACTCCTCGGATATGACAAAGTATTGCCCATGAACACCGGCGCTGAAGGAGATGAAACGGCTCTGAAACTTTGCCGGAAATGGGCATACACCGTGAAAGGAATTCCTGAAAATCAGGCAAAAATTATCGTTTGCGATGGAAATTTTCATGGACGTACAATTACCATTGTTTCTATGTCAAGCGACCCGGATTCGTATGGAGGTTTTGGCCCCTTTACACCGGGATTTATAAAGATTCCTTACAATGATATCAATGCATTAACCAAGGCATTGGAAACACCGAATGTTGCAGGCTTTCTGGTGGAACCGATACAGGGGGAAGCTGGAGTTTTTGTGCCCGATGATGGCTATTTGAAAAAAGCATACGATCTTTGCAAATTCAAAAACGTTCTTTTCATTGCCGATGAGGTGCAGACAGGTCTCTGCCGGACCGGCCAAATGCTGGCTTGTGACCACGAGGGTGTAAGACCCGATATATTGATTTTGGGAAAGGCATTGTCCGGTGGGGTTTTGCCCGTATCGGCTGTTTTGGCCGACAACGAAATAATGCTCACCATTAAGCCGGGTGAACATGGCTCTACTTTCGGAGGTAATCCTGTGGCAGCCAAAGTTGCTATAGCTGCCCTTCAGGTTCTTAAAGATGAGAAGTTAGCAGAGAATGCAGCCAGACTTGGAGATATGTTTAGAAAAGAAATTAAAAATATTAAATCTGAGCGTATTGAATTGGTTCGTGGCAAAGGGCTTTTGAATGCAATAGTTGTGAAACCAATGAATGGAAAAACAGCCTGGGATATTTGCCTGGCACTTAAAGAAAATGGTTTGTTAGCCAAACCTACCCATGAACATATCATCCGATTCGCACCTCCTTTGGTAATTAACGAACAACAATTACGGGAAGCTGTTGCTATTATTGCTAAAACTATTGAGAGGATGTAATATAAAAAGAAATTAGAAGTTTAGTGGATTCGAATCCCGAAATTATGAAATAATTTGAATTTTAAATTTGTAAAATATGAATCAAAAAATCATCGCATCATTTATGGCCACAGCAATTGTTCTTTTTAGTTGTACCGAAAAGAAAAAAAATTCAGTACCCGGCTTTGATCTGGCTAATCTGGATACAACGATAAATCCGGTAGCGGATTTTTACATGTATACAAACGGTGGATGGCTTAAAAACCATCCGATGCCTGCCGAATATAGCCGTTATGGCTCGTTTGACAAACTTGGTGAAGAAAACGACAAAAAGGTTCGTGAATTGGTTGAAGATCTTGCAAAACAGCAGCATGATGTTGGATCGATTGCTCAAAAAATCGGATATTTTGTAGCGGCAGGCATGGACACTTTGAAAATCGAAAAAGAAGGTATCAATCCGTTAAAACCTGAGTTAGAAAAAATTCAGAAAGCTTCGTCAATAAAGGATATTCAAGGCCTTATTGCCTATTACCATTCGATGGACATTAATCCTTTGTTCTCATTTTATGGAGAATCGGATAGTAAAAACAGTGAAATGGTGATTACTCAGCTTGCTCAGGGCGGTTTAGGTTTGGGAGACCGTGACTATTATGTTGGAACCGATTCTCATTCAAAAGAAATTCAAACCGAATATATAAAGCATATTGTTAAGATGCTTGGTTTTGCCGGCTATACAAAAGAAGCTGAATCATGGTCGAAACAGATTATGTTATTAGAAACCCGGCTTGCCAAAGCCTCAAAAACCCGTTTGGAATTGCGTGATCCTGAAAGCAATTACCATAAAATGAAACTCATGGATGTGCAGACCCTTGCACCGAACTATGATTGGACGGCTTATTTCTCCACAGTTGGATTATCGATACCGGGAGATATTAATGTATGTCAGCCTGAGTTTTTTAAAGAAGTAAATAACATATTGAAAAACAATTCAATAGATGATTGGAAAGCTTACCTCACCTGGACTCTGATTGACAACATGGCTCCTTATTTAAGCTCGGAATTCACTAACCAAAACTTCGAGTTTAACGGAAAATTCATGTCTGGCAAAAAAATAATTCTTCCACGGTGGCGTCGGGTTCTAAATACCACAAACGGCACTATCGGAGAAGCTCTTGGACAATTGTATGTGAAAAAATATTTTCCGGCATCATCCAAAGAACGGATGCTTAAGCTGGTTGAAAACCTGCGGGTTGCTCTTAGTGAGCGAATCAATGGCTTGGTTTGGATGGGCGATTCAACCAAAGTTAAGGCTCAGGAGAAGTTAAAAGCCATTACCGTTAAAATTGGATACCCTGATAAATGGCGCGACTACTCTAATTTACAGATTGATAAAGATTCTTATGTTTTAAATGTACTGAAAGGCCGTAAATTTAATTTCGATTTTAATGTTAGCTTGATAAACAAACCTGTGGATCGAACCCTTTGGGGCATGACACCACAAACAGTTAA
>JANXXY010000022.1 GCA_025350365.1 Bacteroidales bacterium
TTCCAATGGCTACAAAGTTAAACAACCTTTCATATTTAAAAGATACGTGTAATCATCTTCGAAAAAATATGACCGGCGCTGAACTTGTGATTTGGGAAATATTAAAAGATAAAAAACTGAGTGGACGTAAATTTAGACGCCAACATAGTATTGGGAATTATATAGCGGATTTCTATTGCCCTTCTGAGAAATTGATTATTGAACTTGATGGGCAATATCACTATACCCCTGATGGAATGTCAAAAGATTTGGATAGGGATAACCATTTGGCAATGATGAATATTAATGTGATTCGGTTTGAAAATATGGAAGTGTTAAACAATCTTACCTCCGTGGTAAAAACTATAAAAGGTTATTTTATAACAAGTTATTAACTATAAAATATTGCTCAACTGTTATAGCCCCTTTTTAAGGGGTTGGTGTTAAAATTTAAAATCTAAAATCAGAAAAGAATGTCGTACAATTTATTAAAGGGTAAAAGAGGTTTAATTTTTGGGGCTTTAAATGAGATGTCTATTGCATGGAAAGTGGCTGAAAAGGCACATGAAGAAGGTGCGATATTTACATTATCAAATACTCCTGTGGCTATGCGTTTGGGAGAAGTTGATCAATTGGCTACCAAATGTGCAACCATCGTAATACCTGCTGATGCCACCAGTGTTGCCGATTTGGAAAAGCTCATATCAAAATCAGTAGAACATTTAGGAGGAAAACTTGATTTTATTCTTCATTCTATAGGTATGTCCCCTAACGTTCGTAAGGGAATTCCATATGATGATATTAATTACGAAAATTTTTTAAAGACGTTGGATATTTCGGCTCTTTCGTTTCACAAAGTACTTCAGGTAGCACGAAAACAAGATGCCATTAACGAATGGGGTTCTGTGGTAGCTTTATCCTATGTAGCCGCGCAGCGTACCCTTGATAGTTACAATGATATGGCCGATGCAAAAGCATTATTGGAATCGATTGCGCGCAGTTTTGGATATATCTATGGAAACGAAAAAAATGTACGTATCAATACTATTTCACAATCGCCAACTATTACTACCGCAGGAAGCGGAGTGAAAGGCATTGAAACATTGATTGATTTTACCGAACGCATGTCACCTTTGGGTAATGCCACAGCCGAAGAATGCGCAGATTATTGCATCGCACTTTTTTCCGATCTTACGCGCAAAGTAACCATGCAAAATTTATTCCACGATGGAGGCTTCTCCAGTATGGGTATGAGTAAAAAAGCTTTAAATCAGTATGATAAAAGTTTTAAACCGTGTCCGGAAAAGGGAGAAAAATAGAAAAATTGAAATACAATGAAATACAATTGAAATAAATAGAAATAGAAATACAATTGAAATAGACTTATAAACCTGCCAGGTTTTAAAAACTTGGCAGGTTTTGCATTCGCAACGTGTTTTTATTGATTATAAAAATCTTGAAAACCTTTTAATCTAAAACCATCCTTTAATTTTTTATCTCCAGTCCAAATAGGAATTTGAAATCATTTCTTAACTCCCATAAGAAATTTATCTCCATTAGTATTCCACCAATCCTGATTAATTCCAATTCCACTATACTCAAAATATCAGACGTAAATAAATTCTGTTGCGAAGTGTTGATTTATATTATGTTGCAAAACACGTCAATTATTGATTCTTGATTCTTCATTATTCATATTCTTTCTTCATTACTTAATCTTCCGATTTATAATTAAGTACATGATCACAATTATGTTAGTTTATTTTTACTAGGGGGTCATTTTAAATATTGAATTCAATAAAAATAGCAATAAATTTGAGATTGTCATTAAAAACAAGGAGGGGGTATGTTTAAAAAATGACATTTATCAAGGTTTTGACTTAAAATTTAATACCCCTTTATAAAAAATGGGATAAAATTTAAAATACCCCTTAAAATTTAATGATGGATTGAATAATTTTTTCTACTTTGCGCCCGAATAATTATTATGTACTATTTTTTATAAACCTAAATTTCAAATTCTATGAAAAGACTTGCAATGTTTCTTGCATTCTTTGTGCTTGTAGGGCTGCATCTTACTATGGCGCAAACAATGCAAATTACGGGTTTGGTTACCAGCTCCGAGGACGGGCAACCATTACCCGGAGCTTCTGTTACAGTCAAAGGTACCACAGTTGGTACAGTAACTGATTTCCAGGGAAAATATACCTTGTCAGTCCCGTCAAGCGCGCAAATTTTAGCTTTTAGTTTTGTGGGCATGAAAACCCAGGAAGTAGCCATTAATGGCAGAACAACTGTTGACGCACTTATTGAACCAACCACTGTTGGATTGGAGGAAGTAGTGGTTACCGCTATGGGGATTACCAGAAGTCAGAAAGCCGTCGGCTACTCTGTTACCACAGTAAATAGTGCTGAAATTTCAAAATCAGGTCAATCAACACTCATGAATTCTTTACAGGGCAAAGTTGCAGGTGTGACTGTAACTTCGGGTGGAGGACTTCCGGGAGCCTCAACTAAGGTAATCTTGAGAGGGTATGCTTCCATAACCGGGAATAATAATCCTTTATATGTAGTGGATGGTTCTCCCATCGATAATACATCAAGGGTTCAAAATGGTGTTGATTTTGGGAATGGTGCCAATGATATTAATCCGGACGACATAGAGTCCGTAAATATTTTAAAAGGTGCTGCTGCTAATGCAATTTATGGTTCAAGGGCCGCAAATGGAGTTATTATGATTACCACAAAAAAGGGTAAAGCAAGTGATAAAATTAAAGTCACTTTTTCAAGCAATACTACTTTTTCGAATCCTGTACGGCTTCCTCAAAATCAGAATGAATTTGGACAAGGATGGAATGCACTTAGCGACTTAACTCAAAATGGTAGCTGGGGGCCTAAATTTAACGCTAAAATAAGACCTTGGGGTGCAATAGTTGATAATGCTCAACTAATCAAACCTTATGTTGCCCTTCCCGATAATGTGTCTGATTTTTTTGATACTGGTACATCATTTAATAATTCTATTACATTTAGCGGCGGCAATGAGGTGACAAATTTTTATTTGTCGTATGCTAATACTTCAGAAAATGGGATGATACCAGGAAATATGGACATCAATAAAAGAAATACATTTGCTGCAAGAGGTACTGTAAAAGGTAAAAAAATTACTTTTAGTGCTTCTGCAAACTACGTAAATAGAAATGGTAAAAATCCACCAGATGGGCGTGGAAATAGTAATGCAGCTAATTTATACAGCGACATTTTGCAAATACCTCGTGATGTTTCCATTGTTGATCAAAAGGATTATACAAGTACTTTTAATAGTTCTGATAGCTATTTTACACCTTTTGCTTATAATCCTTATTATTCACTAAATGAGATTGGAAGCAGTTTTCAGGAAAATCGCTTTTACGGGAACATTACGTTGGATTATGAGATCATAAAAAATCTAAAAGCTACTTGGAGAGTTGGTACCGATGTTTCCAATTTCAACAGGGAAGATCATGAAGCTATTCTTTCTTTCACTCCCGGAAGTTACAGCGACCTTAATAAAAAGAAGGGAGATCCTGGTTATGTAGGTAATTATTTCGACACAAATACTGAACTAAATAGCGACATCTTGTTGACTTACAATAAGAGTATTACAGAAAATATTGGAATGAATTTAATGGCAGGTTATAATGTGAATGAAAGAACTAAAAAATCAC
>JANXXY010000033.1 GCA_025350365.1 Bacteroidales bacterium
TTTGACCTACCGCCTGGGTGATCGAAAGATAGTGGAAGACGGTCGTTTTTATGGAGGTGAACCTATATGGATAACTGCCGAAAAACAAAACATACGAACTGCAAGTTTTTATTGGGTAGGTTCCGAAGCCCCGATTATGGGAATGCGCCCAACATATTGGAAGCAGTACGATAAAAAAGTAACCTTCGAACAACGCATGGATACAGTGATATACTGGTTATCGTTCCCTGAAATACAGCGTCCTCATCTGGTGATGTTTTATTATGATCAGCCCGACAAGGTCAGTCACGATACAGGTCCATTTTCACCTGAAACTCGAGCTATGGTGATGCGGTTGGATACACTGGCAGGTGTTTTTCTTGATAAAATAGAAAAGCTCCCTATTTACAACAAGCTTAATTTCATTGTCACTTCCGACCATGGAATGGGAGAAATCAGTAATTCTCGTAAAATAGTTCTGGACGAACATATCAAAAAGGAGTGGTGCAACCGCATCAATGGTCACAATCCCATATACATGCTTGATGCAAAAACCGGATATATTGATAGTATGATGATCAACTTATCCAACGTTCCTCATCTGAAGGTTTGGAGGAAACAAAATGTACCTGTGCAATTACATTTTGGCAACAATGCACGAATTGGTGATTTGGCTGTATTGGCCGACAGCGCTTATACATTAAGCTGGAAAGGAGATAAAACCGGCAATGGCGGCGCTCATGGCTACGACCCTGCCAATACCGATATGCACGGAATATTTTATGCCTCAGGCCCTGCTTTTAAGAAAGGCTATGTAACACCTTCGTTCGCGAACATACATTTATATGCCATGTTTGCAGCAATTCTGCATCTAAAAGCGGCACAAGGGGCTTTCCCTTCAGGTAGAATGGTTTCCTGTATTGGGCAACCACGACTATAAAGGCAATACGCAGGCAGAGATTGACTATTCTAAAATAAGCCGTCGCTGGCGACTGACAGACCATTATTACACGTTTTCTAAAAAGGTGAATGATTCTATTTCGGCTCGTTTTATTTTTCTGGATACACCTCCGCTTGTTGAAGAATATCATAAAAAGGACGGATATCCCGATGTGGTTAATCAGGACACTGCTAAGCAAATGCGATGGCTTAAGGAGGTTCTTTCAAATGCTAAAGAGCAATGGATACTAGTATTCGGTCATCATCCAATCTATTCAGCCAGTAAGAAGCATGGGAATACGAAAGAAATGATTGCGCGGGTAAAACCATTACTCGAACAATACCATGCTCAAATTTACTTCTGCGGGCACGATCATGACCTGCAACACCTTCACGAAAAAGGAGGTAAGGTTGATTACATAGTTACTGGCACCGGTGGCGAAACCCGCGAATACAGTTCAAACGAATTGTCAATATTCAGCAAGTCGGAACTGGCTTTTTCAGCTGTATCAATGAAAGGTGATAGCCTAAGGATTTGTTTTATAGGAGTAAAAGGGAATATTATTTATAACTTTAGCAGAAGGTATAAGTAATTTCATCAATTACATTCAGTACTATCAGATTCAAAATATATTTCCACATTAATTATACATGAACCAAATTTAAGATATTGATAATTTGTTATTAAGGTTATGGTAATAGGTAAGGTTTATTTTTATCCGGCGAATCGAAACAATGAAGTTTACCAATAAAACCCGGAAACAATGAAGAAATTACTGATTATTGTACTTGTAATGGTTGGAATGAAGGTTGCGGCTCAACCTTACAAAACACAAAATGTGATTATTATTACCCTCGACGGCTTTCGTTGGCAGGAGGTTTTTACGGGTGCAGACTCAATATTGTTGAATAACAAAAATCTTGTAAAAAACACCGATGATTATAAAAATAAATATTGGAATAGCAACCCTGCTGTGCGTCGTGAAATGCTAATGCCCTTTTTATGGGAAAGCATTGCTAAAAACGGTCAAATCTATGGAAACCGCCATATTGGTTGCAATGTTAATGTCGCAAATCCTTATTGGTTCTCATACCCCGGATATAGCGAAATACTTTGCGGTTTTGCTGACAAACGCATCAACTCCAATTCCTATGGCCCAAATCCCAATATTAATGTTCTCGAATTTATTAATCAAACACAGGAATTTAACGGGAAAGTTGCAGCCTTCTCCTCATGGGCGGCCTTCCCTGACATTCTCAATAAAACCAGAAGCGGATTGCCGGTGAATTCAGCTTTTGATAAAGTACCGGAATCGGAGTCAAACCCTCAGATAGATATGCTGAATAAAATGCAGACCCAATTGCCCGATGTGTTTTACGGCGTGCGCCTGGATGCATTGACATTCAATATCGGGTTTGAATATCTTAAAACAAAAAGGCCACGCGTACTTTATCTCGCATTTGACGAAACCGACGACTTTGCCCACGAGGGGAAATACGACTATTACCTCAATTCGGCAAATTATACCGATAGTTTTATAAAAGAGCTTTGGCACTGGATACAAAGTGATGAAGACTATAGAGACAAAACAACACTCCTGATTACGGTAGACCATGGCAGAGGTGTTGGAGAACCCGGATGGAGGAACCATGGCAGAGCATTATTGGGTCACTCAAGCGAAACATGGTTTGCTGTAATCGGTCCAGATACACCTGCAATTGGAGAAGTTAGCGGCGGGCAATATTACAATGCGCAATATGCGCAAACCCTGGCATCGCTGCTGGGAGTTAAATACGTAAATGAAAAACCCCTGGGTGTAATTATTTCAAAAGTAACCGAAAATAAATCGTTAATAAGTCAAGTTAATATTGAGAAATGAAGCGTATTAAGATAATGCTGTAGTGATTGAGCCGGGCGAGCGATGAAGCACCCGGCTTTTGTTTTTTAATAGATTTTAAAAACTTAACACTACGTTAATACATAATTAGCTATTACTTAATACTTATTACTTAAAATTACATCGCATTCAAGATATGATGTAGTATTATGAAATTAACAGTGACGCACCTTAAAAGTGTCTTTCAAGAATATAAGGAGGATTTGATATACATGCTATTAGCGGGTGTACCAACCTTAATAGGATTGATATTGATTAGTCCTTATATGGATTATTCTCACTTATACTGAGACTGTTACTTAATTATCTCTATATTAATTTGTTATTAATGCCATCCGAATTAATTATTTTTATTTCTCTTTACAGATATATACTTCAATAATATCGACAATGAAAGTTCATATAGTTTCCGAAACTGCATATACCACTAAAGGAAATGGAGTTCACACAGCATTTATCGATTTGATTGAATTATTGAAAGAAAAAAATGATATAGATGTTATAATAAATAATGAAGGATTCGGTGATGTCTTTCATAGTCATACGTATGGGCCTTATTATTTTTGGAAAGGAAAAAATTACAAAGGCAGAAGGATTTTAACGGTACATGTCATTCCGGATTCCATAAAAGGTTCTTTGCCAATGTATAAAACATTAATGCCATTTATTAAATGGTATTTTAAGAAAGTTTATTCTTATGCTGATATTTGCATTGCGCTTTCCCCAATGGTTGAAAAGGCGATCAGGGATCTGGACGTAAATACCAGAATTGTAAGGATATATAACCCCATACTTATTGATCGCTGGAAGCGCACAGATGAAATGCGAAAGAAGGGACGCGAGATTCTGAACTTATCAGAAAAAGATTTTGTTATTTTGGGTGTAGGCCAGTTAGAAGGAAGGAAAGGTGTTGAAGATTTTCTTGACATTGCTGAAGCCATTCCCGAGGCAAAGTTTGTTTGGGCAGGCGGTAGACCATTTGGTATATTAACCGAAGGAATTGCGCGGATTGATGCAAAGGCAAAAAGAGCTTCACAGAATATTCAATTTACAGGACTGGTGGAATTAATGGAAATGCCTGCTATTTATGCTGCTGCAGATATGTTACTATTTCCTTCCTATCAGGAAAATTGCCCCATAGCCCCATTAGAAGCCGCAGCGTGTGGCATGCCTATTATTTTCAGGGACATCGAAGAATATAGTTTGTTATATGATAATCCTTATTTGAAATGCAAAACTACTCCGGAGTTTGTGGAAATGACAAAAAGATTAATCCATGAAAAACCATTTTATGAAGAAGGATTAAAAATTTCGCAACAATTTATAAATCAATTTGATAAAAATAATATCAGAAACAGATTAATTCAACTTTATCACGAATTAAATAATTGAATTCTAAATTTTTTTTTCTTCCGATCCGGGTCAAAAGTAAATTTGATTACCATGTCCATTCCTGCTTATCGAAATCATTTTCAATATGAATAGATTCTTCTATAATATGGCCTTTAGCAATTGCTTCAGAAAATTGTCTCTCCCAATTAACACGAGATTTAATCTCAGTTAACGGTGTTATAAGCAAACCTCCATCTTTCACATTTATATTAACCGTTTTACCTTCTCCGAGAGAATCTAACAACCTCTTAGGAATTATCAGCCCTTTTGAATTACCTATTTTTATTATTGTGGTTTCCATATTCTAGCTTTTAATTAATATGTTATAACTTGGATGGTTTCTTTGCTCTAAGTCCTGTTGTTTAGCTTTTTCGGACTGTTTTAGAAATTCAAAGATGTGCATAATTTTTTTTCCTGTTCAATGTTTTTCCTTTCAATTTGTTCCAGTTCTTCAAGATGTCTTTATGCGTGGTCAGCAAATCTCGCATTCTAATAAAAATACGAACAATTTGCATATTCACTTGAATAGCTTTGTCATTATTTAAAACACTTGCCAACATAACTGCTCCATGGAGGAAACTGTTTAACTTGCAAATAAAATCAAGCAACAGCAGATGAATTGGTTAAAATGGCAAAACAACTTACTCATAAATCTGACAGCCTAAAAAACAAATAACTCATTTTTGTTTTAAAAACTGGTACATTTGGTTGTAAAAAAGAACAAAAATCACCATGACAAAACCAAACATTAAACCAAAAAATCAATAACCAAAAATATGGAATTTCTATATTTTTCAGTTATGACGGGGGTTACAATGGTCATTTTACCTAAACGATGTAAGAGGAGTATACACCATAGTGGTTTATACTGATTCGTTAGATGCAAGCCTAAAAATAGCCATTAACTTGTTGTGCAACAAACAAAAAATGTTTCGGCACTGATTATTTGAACTTTTAAAAATAAATTAAAAATAACTTTATGAAAACAAATGCACATTCGGAAAAAGGACAGATTAACGACACTGCAAACAATTAAACCAACAGGCAAAAATTAATTTTGACGAACAGTAAATAAAATAATTATGAGTAAAATTATCTTTGACAGCGGAATATCACTTGATGGTTTTTTCGCTGGCGACAACAGAAGTCCAAGCAAT
>JANXXY010000070.1 GCA_025350365.1 Bacteroidales bacterium
CAATACACCTGTGTTACATCGTATTCAAGTATTAGATAATAAATATAAATTTACAGTTTTAAATGTAATATTTGAAATGATTGGACATTTAAATAAATAAACCCCATCGAAAAAAAATTATATTCATCAATAAATGAAGCAAAAAGGTTGATGAGAATAAAAAAGAAAAGAAATTTGAATTGGCAACTTACTTTTTACTAAAAATAATTATCTTTGCCGCCGCAATTGGATTTAAACCTATAAATTGCGTAAAATTAATGGACTCGTAGCTTAATTGGATAGAGCATCTGACTACGGATCAGAAGGTTGGGGATTCGAGTTCCTTCGGGTCCACTAAAACAAAGCCACTTACAAATTATATTTGTAAGTGGCTTTTTATATTCTACATGAAGTTTAAACGTCTCAATTACATTACTTTCTCCAATTGAGCCAGACTTTCTTTAATCTCAAGATCGGTTACCTCGTGATCTTGCAATTTACCTGCAAAATACTGGTCATATGCCGCCATATCAATAAATCCGTGTCCTGATAAGTTAAAGAGAATGGTTTTAGCGGTGCCTTCTTTTTTTGCCTTCAAGGCTTCACGAATGGCCACAGCAATGGCATGAGTTGATTCGGGAGCTGGAATAATCCCCTCGGTGTTGGCAAATAAAACTCCAGCTTCGAAGGTCTCAAGCTGTTTTACCGATTGTGCTTCCATCAGTTTATCTTTCAACAATTGACTAACTATAGCTCCTGCGCCATGATAACGTAACCCACCTGCATGAATATTATCGGGAACAAAGTTATGACCTAGTGTATACATGGGAATAAGTGGAGTATACCCAGCAGTATCACCAAAATCGTATTGGAATTGACCACGAGTCAATTTGGGGCACGAAGCCGGTTCAGCCGCAATGACGCGGGTTTTTTTGCCATCAACAAAATTATGTCGTAAAAATGGGAACGATATCCCTGCAAAATTTGATCCACCACCAAAACATCCAATTACAATGTCAGGGTAATTTTCGGCAATCTCCATTTGTTTGATAGATTCAAGCCCAATTATGGTTTGATGTAATAATACGTGGTTTAATACACTACCAAGGGAATACTTGGTATTTTCGTCCTTGGCTGCCATTTCAACTGCTTCGGAGATGGCAATCCCTAAACTACCCGGCGAATCGGGATGTTCAGCTAATATTTTACGACCAGCTTCCGTTAGATTGCTGGGAGATGGAATTACCTCGGCTCCCCAGGTATTCATCATCATCTTACGGTATGGTTTCTGAAAGTAGGAAACCTTTACCATAAATACCTTTAAATCGATACCAAAATGCTGGCAAGCAAAACTGAGAGCGCTACCCCATTGACCTGCACCGGTTTCGGTGGTGATATGCTTCACTCCCTCTTTATAATTGTAATAAGCCTGAGGTATAGCGGTATTTGGCTTATGCGACCCGGCAGGACTTACGCTTTCGTTTTTATAATATATTTTTGCAGGTGTATCTAATGCTTTTTCAAGGTTATATGCCCGATGCAATGGTGTTGGACGCCATAATTTATATAGATCCTGTACCTCTTCCGGAATATCAATCCATCGTTCGGATGTTACTTCCTGCTTGATCAACTCCATTGGGAAAAGCGGAGCTAGCATTTCCGGACCTATCGGTTGCTTCGTCCCCGGATGGAGCGGTGGTAAGGGCTTATTAGGCATATCGGCTGTGATGTTATACCATTGGGTTGGCATATCTTTCTCGTGTAAGAAAATTTTTTTTACTTTACTCATAGTTAAAAGTAGTTAATATATTGTTAAACAATAAAATAAAAAGAACCTGCGTTGGAGGCAGATCCTATGAAACCTGATTACAACAAAAATAGAAATTATTCATCGCTATCCAAGTAAAAATGCTAAATTGTATCACGTTTTAATAAAATTTTTAAAGGTATGAATACGAGATATTTTGAAGAAATCCCAAATGCCATTACCGTTTGCGATACCTCAGGGGTTATTGTTTACATGAACCAAAAAGCGACAGAAAGCCTTGCAAAATATGGCGGCGCTGCACTGTTGGGAACAAATATGCTGGATTGCCACCCCGAACCATCAAAAACCAAAGTAAAGGAAATGCTGGAAAAACAACAGGTAAACACCTATATGATCGAAAAGGAAGGTAAAAAGAAACTCATCCATCAGACACCATGGTTTGATGAAGGTAAGTTTGGTGGACTAATTGAAATCTCTATTGAGCTGCCGGAAGGGATGCCGACTTTTCAAAGAAAATAACCTTAAAATCATAATAATAAATTGCATTTTAAGTATCATTGTTTACATCTCATAATTCATTATAATGCATAATAAGCTTTTTAAATCTGCCTAATTATTCATCTTCTTTTTGTTAGTAATAGGAATTATCTGTTATGCAGGCGATATTAAAATTACCGGCATTATAAAAGATGTTCAGGGCAATATATTGCAAGGGGCTTCTATTATTTTTACCAATGGCGCCACAGAGTATAAAACAACCAGCACCACAGACGGCACGTACATTATTTCAGTGCCTTATACCGGAATTGAAGAAAATAACTCTGATATCAACCTGTATTCAAATTATCCAAATCCTTTTACGGATAAAACTGTAATTCCAGTATATCTGAGGAAAACAGGAAGTTTGCTTTTTTCAATATACAACCTTGTGGGACAGAAAATATAAGAGAATTCTTACGGTATGGTTCCTGCTGAAGCTTTTTATCTGGAATGGGACGGATACGGCCAGAATGCAAGTTCGGTGCAAAATGGGTTGTATTTTTACACCATTATTTTCAATGGGAAAAAGTATAATGGGAAAATGCTGAAAACATTTAATTCACAGGGTTATAATGGAACAAAAATAAATGAAAGCCAGTCGCAACTTAAGAGTTTCAAAACCAACAATAGCCTTCCTGAACCTAAAGGAAAGTTAATGTACGCATAATTTCCTTTAGCCCAACAAAATGTTCGGTTTGCGCTAAGCTTCAATGGCATTGCCGCCTGGAACATCGCAGAATTTTTGCAAATTTTCAGGTATTTAAAGCGGAATTGAAAATTCCGCTCAGCAAGGCGGTGTTTTTTTCACGTAACCTTGCGACTTTTAAACCGTTTTCAGAAACTGATTTACATTGAATGCAGCCTGTCGACCGGAATAGATAGCTCTCACCACCAAAGTCGCGCCAAGCACAGTGTCACCGGCAGCAAAAACCTTCGAAACACTCGATTTAGAATTACTGTCAATCACCACATTGCCACGGTTATCATAGGAAACACCCAAATCGTCGAGCAATCCGGTGTGTACCGGCTGAATAAAACCCATGGAAAGGAAGGCAAATTCGCATGGTATGATCTGTTTCGAACCTTCCACTTCTGACATCGATGTTTTTCCATCGGCATTTTTTATCCACTGAACTTCTACAATTTCAGCGCCTGTTAATATGCCGTCTTTGCCAATAAGTCGTTTAGTTGCCGTATTCCATTTGCGCTCACATCCCTCTTCGTGCGAACTGGAAGTTTTTAGAATATTGGGATAAAATGGCCACGGTGTTGCGGGGTTTTTCTTTTCGGGTGGTTTCGGAAGAATCTCAATCTGGGTAACACTCCGCGCCCCTTGCCGGTTGGAGGTTCCAACACAGTCTGATCCGGTATCGCCGCCACCAATTACCAAAACGTTTTTATCTTTGGCAAAGAGTCTTACTGCGGGATCGATTATATCACCACGTATCTTCTTGTTTTGTTGCGTCAAAAATTCCATTGCAAAATACACTCCCTTTAAATCGCGGCCTTCAACAGGTAAATCGCGGGGTTGCATCGCTCCCACTGTCAAACAGATGGCATCGAATTGATCAAGTAATTCTTTGACAGATATATCCTTTCCTATTTCCGTGTTTGTTTTAAAGATCAAACCTTCAGCTTCCAATATAGCTAGTCTGCGATCGATAACCTGCTTGCTGAGCTTGAAATCGGGAATTCCAAAGCGAAGAAGTCCTCCAATAGCATCGTCCTTTTCAAACAATGTTACTGTGTGACCGGCACGATTAAGCAACGTGGCTGCAGAAAGACCGGCAGGACCTGATCCTATTACAGCGACTTTTTTGCCCGTTCGAATCTTGGGTGGTTGAGGTTTGATAAACCCATCATCGAAGGCACGTTCTACGATGGCACATTCGTTTTCACGAATAGTAACCGGCGCATCGTGCAAATTAAGGGTGCATGATTTTTCGCAAGGTGCAGGACAAATACGTCCGGTAAATTCAGGAAAATCATTGGTAGAGTGAAGCAAGTCACTAGCACGTTTCCATTCGCCCCGATACAGCAAATCCTGCCATTCAGGTATCACACTTTCAACGGGACAAGCCCAATTGCAATAAGGCACACCACAATCCATGCATCGGGCTGCCTGTAATTTGCGATCTTCGGCATTCAACGTCTGTTCTACCTCACCAAAATCAAATATTCTTTCTTTAATAGGCCTGTTTCCGGCCTCTTTACGTTCATATAATAAAAATCCTTTTGGATTACCCATTTTCTTGAATCTTAAAGCGTTGTTATCTATTCGGGGATTGGGGACTTTAATCGATGATCCACAATCAAAATCTAAATCTAAAATTAATAATCATATTCCACCTTTTCAATTTTCTTTTTCAAGGCTTCAATCTTTTCTTCTTCAAGAACTCTCTTGTATTCGATTGGCAATACTTTGATAAATTTGGTTACGTAATCGTTCCAGTTTTCAAGAATCCGTTGAGCCAGCGGGCTATTTGTATAGAAGAAGTGACGGGATATGAGTTCTTTCAGTTCACGGTTATCCGCCATGTCTTCGATTAGCGAAAGCTCAACCATTCCCATGTTACAGAAATAGTCGAAGTTTCCGTCTTCATTTAAAACATACGCCAAACCACCACTCATACCTGCGGCAAAATTACGTCCGGTAGGTCCGAGAATGACTGCGCGACCGCCAGTCATATATTCACAGCAGTGATCGCCGGTTCCTTCTATAACCGCAATGGCACCGGAGTTACGAACACAGAATCGCTCGCCGGCCAAACCATTGATAAATACCTCACCACTGGTAGCTCCATACAATAAGGTGTTGCCTACAATGATGTTCTCTTCGGGCTTAAATATGGAACCTTTTGGAGGAACAACGATGATCTTGCCACCTGATAATCCTTTACCCAGATAATCATTAGCATCTCCTTCAAGTCGAAAAGACATTCCATTGGTTAAAAAAGCACCAAAGCTTTGACCCGCAGATCCGTAAAATGTTGCATTGATAGTATCCTCAGGTAAACCAACACTACCATATCTTTTGGCTACTTCCCCTGCCAACATGGCGCCTGTAGTACGGTCGGTATTATTAATATCTTTGGTAATTTCAACTTTTTCCTTATTATCAAGAGCTGAGGCTGCAAGCTTTATCAGTTCCCGATCCATCACTTTGTCAATCTTATGAATCTGTTTTTTGGAGTTACGAATGCTATTCGTGTTGTTTTCCTTAGGGATATATAAAAACTTAGACAAGTCCAGATTTTTTGCTTTCCAATGATCGGGACTGGCAACATATTCTAATAAATCGGTACGCCCAATGATGTCATCCATTTTAGTAAAGCCCATTTGAGCAAGTATTTCACGAACATCTTCGGCAATAAAATTAAAGAAGTTGATGAGATATTCGTACTTTCCCATAAAATGTTTACGAAGCTTTTCATCCTGAGTAGCCACGCCTACGGGGCAAGTATTCAGATGGCATTTGCGCATCATAATACAACCCAGAGTAATCAATGCGGATGTTGAGAAACCATATTCTTCAGCCCCCAGTATAGCCGCGATAATCACATCCTTTCCGGTTTTTAACTGACCATCGGTTTGCAACCGAACCTGGCCACGAAGGTTGTTCTTTACAAGTACCTGTTGTGTTTCGGCAATTCCCATTTCGAACGGTAATCCTGCGAATTTGATTGAACTTGTAGGACTTGCGCCCGTTCCACCTTCGCAACCGCTAATTAGAATAAGGTCGGCTTTTGCCTTGGCAACACCGGCAGCGATAGTTCCTACACCTGATTCAGAAACAAGTTTAACACTTACAACAGCGTTTGGATTTACGTTTTTTAGGTCGAAAATCAATTGCGCCAAATCTTCAATCGAATAGATGTCGTGATGAGGCGGCGGAGAAATCAATGAAATACCTGGAATGGAGTGTCGGGTTTTTGCAATGATTTTATCAACCTTATAACCAGGTAACTGACCACCTTCACCTGGTTTTGCGCCTTGAGCAATCTTAATCTGAAGCTCGTCGGCGTTGACCAGATATTCAGTGGTTACTCCAAAACGACCTGATGCAACCTGTTTGATGGCGCTGCGGGTGCTTAATCCGTCTGAACGTAATTTGTATCTTTCAGGATCCTCACCACCTTCGCCAGTATTACTTCTTCCGCCAAGCTTATTCATAGCCATAGCGAGTGCTTCATGGGCTTCACGACTTATAGAACCGTAGGACATGGCACCGGTTACAAACCTTCTGGTAATTTCAGATAATGGTTCAACCTGCGAAATATCAATTGGTTTGCGCTTATAAGTGAGAAAATCGCGGAGGAATATTTTTTCTTTCTTCTCATTTACAACGTTCACATATTCTTTAAATTTTTTATAATCATTGGTTCGGGTAGCCCACTGAAGTAATGCAATACTTTCGGGGTTCCAGGAGTGTTCCTCTCCGTTTTTACGGAAATTATAAAATCCGGGATTTGGAACAAGATTCAAATTATTGTTCTCCAAAAAAGCTTCCTTATGAGGTTGAAGCGCTTCAATAGCAATTTCTTCTATTCCGATTCCACCAATTCTGGAATCGGTACCTGCAAAGTATTTATTTACAACATCATCTTTAATACCTATTATTTCGAATATTTGGGCAGCACGATAACTGCGAAGGGTTGAAATACCCATCTTCGATAATATCTTTAGGATACCTTTATTGATGGATTTAATATAATTGTATTCAGCAGTATGATAATCAGCCTGAATTGCTCGTTCGTGGATTAAAGTATCCAAAACTGCAAACGCAAGATATGGATTAATGGCACTGGCACCATAACCAAAAAGAAGGGCAAAATGTGTTACATCTCTTGGCTCACCGGTTTCGACAACGATATCAATCTGCATACGTTTACGTTTGTCTATCAGGTAATGATGAACTGACGAAACAGCCATCACCGAGGGTATTGGAGCCCAGGTTTCATTCACACCTCGGTCGGACAATATAAGAAAGTTTTTACCGGCATCAACTGCTTCTTCGGCCTTCAAACAAAGGTCAGCAATCGCTTTTTCAAGACCATTGCCACCTTCTGCAACCGGAAAGAGCATCGGAAGTACCAATGTTGAAAATCCCTTATACCTAAGATTTTTGATGATGTCGAACTGAGTATTAGTAATTACCGGACTCTTCAACTTAATCATCTTACAAAGATCCGGTGAGGCATCGAGCATGTTTTGCTGGGTAGACCCGATATAGCCTGTAAGCGACATCACTAATTCCTCACGAATCGGGTCGATAGGAGGATTGGTTACCTGAGCAAACAACTGACGGAAATAGTTAAATAACCGTTGTGGTTTTTTCGAGAACAATGCTAAAGGAGTATCATTACCCATGGACGATATGGGCTCCTTTCCTTCTACAGCCATTGGTATAATTAAATGCTCAATATCTTCTTTGGTATATCCGAAGGTGCGGATAAGCTTTTCATAATCCTTCACTGCCGGAGATATTTCCTTGGCAGAAGCAATATCATCAAGGTTAATCCGGTTTTGATTAAGCCATTCAAGATAAGGCTGTTCCTTCGAAAGTTTATCCTTTAACTCATTGTCATAATATAATTTACCTTCTTGAGTATCAACCAGCAACATTTTGCCGGGACGCAACCGCCCCTTTTCTTTAATTTGATCAGGAGCAAATGTTTGAACACCAACCTCAGAACCAATGATTAAAAGATTATCGTTGGTGATGATATACCTGGAGGGGCGCAGTCCGTTACGATCGAGCATGCCACCTGCATACCTGCCATCAGAGAATACAAGCGAAGCGGGTCCGTCCCATGGCTCCATAAATGTAGAGTGGTATTCGTAAAAAGCTCTTAGTTCAGGAGATATTGGGTTTTTCTTATTCCATGATTCAGGAACCATCATAGCCAAGGCATGTGGCAAGGATTTTCCGGCCATGGTGAGAAATTCGAGTACGTTATCGAGTGATGCTGAATCACTTTTCGAAGGCTCAATGATTGGATATATATCTTTCAAATCGCCAAGTGCATCCGATTTAAGAATTGATTCTCGGGCTTCCATCCAGAAACGATTCCCCTTGATAGTATTTATTTCTCCATTATGACCCAACATGCGGAAAGGTTGCGCCAAGTCCCAGGTTGGAAAGGTATTTGTGCTAAATCTGGAGTGAACCAGTGCTATGGCGCTAGTAAAGTTTTCGTTGGTTATATCCAGAAAATACGGACGTAACTGCAATGATGTTAACATCCCCTTGTATATAATTCGTTTACTCGAAAGACTAGGCAAATAGAAAGCGCGTTTATGTATTATATCTGAGTTCAGGATGGTTTTTTCAATTTTCTTTCGCACGATATACAGCTTACGTTCAAGGACTTCCTGATCGTAACCACCTACAACAAAAATCTGTTTGATGACTGGTTCCGAGGATTTTGATATTTCACCAAGAATACTACTGTTAACAGGCACATCACGGATTGCAAGGACTTTTAATCCTTCATTTTGAACTGCCCCGGTCAATTTTTCAATGCAAAAATCAGCCTCCCGTTTATCGGTTGGAAGAAAAATTAACCCTGTACCATACTTTCCGCGTTCAGGAACGGCAATTCCCTGAAGTAAAATAAACTCATGAGGTATCTGAAGTAATATACCTGCACCATCACCTGTTTTGTTGTCAGCGCTTTCGGCACCACGATGACATAGGTTCTCAAGAACCTGTAAACCACGTTCAATAATTTCGTGAGATTTGTTCCCCCCAATCTGAACCACCAACCCAATTCCACAACTGTCATGTTCGTGTGCCGGATTGTATAGACCTGCAGCAGCAGGATAACCATCTTGCATAATATTCTTTCTTTTCTATCTAGTTTTCAATAAAGCCATTTAAAATCAAAAAAGCCACCCTCTTTTCATGAGAATGGCTCCAGATATAATTTGAGTATATTATATACATACCATTCTCAATGCATCCTATTTAGATGTTTATACAGGTGTTTGCACGAAATCTGGAAATGCAAAAATATGATCATTGTCATGTTTTTAATTCTGCGCTAAAGTACAATAAAATATTAATTTTTTCAAAAAATATTTCTTATTTTATCAAAAACAGTAAGATAAAAGAGTTAATTGCTTTAAAAGATTGAATAATACAAATTTAATCCAAGGCATCCATCATCTCGTCGGTAACTTCCATATTATGATATACGTTTTGAATATCTTCATCGTCTTCAAATTCGTCAACCAACCGGAGTACTCTTAAACCTTGTGATACTTCCAGACTTTTGGTTTCCTGTGGAATTCGTTGTAAGGACGCATTTTCAGCCTCAATACCCATTTGATCCAGCTTTTTTTGAACCAGACCAAAGTCTTCTAAGGCTGTTGTTATTACGATAGTATCATCCTGAATATCAATTTCATCTGCTCCTGAATCAATAATTTCAAGCTCAAAATCATCCAAATTAAGGTTCCCTTTAGGAATAGTGATCACACCTTTACGATCAAACATAAAGCCAACTGACCCGTTTGTTCCCAAACTACCACCTCGTTTGCTAAATAACGAGCGGATATTACTCACTGACCGTTGAGTATTATCGGTTAAACACTCAATAAATACAGCAATTCCATTTGGTGCATATCCTTCGTATGTAATTTCCACAAGGGAAGTATTGTCCTTATCCGCTTTACTTAATGCACGTTGAATATTATCTTTGGGCATATTTGCACCTTTGGCATTATTTAAAGCAAGGCGCAACCGTGGATTATTATCCGGGTCAGTTCCGCTTTCACGCACCGAAATAGTGATTTCTTTAATAATCCGTGAGAAAATCTTCGAACGCTTGGCATCAATAGCTCCTTTTTTCCGCTTAATGGTTGACCATTTATTATGTCCTGACATAAAAAAATTCTTATTTAAATAATTAGTTTCTCTGTAAAAAAGTTAGGTAAATTTTTAGTTTAGTCTAATTTATCAATAATTAACATATTGAAATACATATAAATAAATAAACATTGCCTTTAAATCGTATATTTTGCAACTATTTGATTTTAAATGTTAATTAAAATTTTACCAAAGTGTTATCTTAATACTTCAGTATATTTTTTTAAGGTACTGATAATGAGTGCAAATACAAAAAATGAATTAATCGTAACTAATTATTAGCCAATTATTTTCAAATTATCTCATTTTCAAATTTTCAAATTTAACGACGTGTTGTTATCTATAAACGGATGGTAAAAATAAGAAAATGCTTTTGAATTTGAAAATACATTTTCCTCAGTACTGGCTAGTGATTACTAAGTACTCTGTCTTAGTACTTACAACTTGATACTTACGACTTTTATCTTAACTTTACCCCAAAATAATAATTTAGAATGTCTGTACCTGAAAAAAACATAACTATAGCAGCCAGAGAGTTCCGTTTTACACCTGAATTTACTGCAAATTCTCCAAAAGTTTTTATGGAAACATATGGTTGCCAGATGAACGTGAGCGACAGCGAAGTGGTAGTTTCTATTTTAAAACAAAATGGATACCTGTATACTGATAAAATGGAAGAAGCTGATCTTATTCTCATTAATACCTGTTCTATTCGCGAAAATGCCGAACAACGTGTGCGTGGTCGCCTGGACATTTTTCGATTGATGAAAAAAAAGAGACCATCGATACTGATAGGTGTTATCGGCTGTATGGCTGAGCGATTGAAAGAAAAACTACTTGAAGAAGAAAAAATGGTGGATCTTGTGGTTGGACCAGATAGTTACCGGGATCTTCATAAGCTAGTTCAGCAGGCGGGTACCGGTCAAAAAGCCATAAACGTGTTGCTTTCACGCGAAGAAACATATGCCGATATCAGTCCCGTGCGCCTGGACGAAAACAAAATTTCTGCCTTTGTTTCCATTATGCGTGGATGCAACAATATGTGTGCTTATTGTGTAGTGCCCTATACTCGCGGAGGTGAACGTAGCCGCGATGCCCAAACTATTCTTCGGGATGTTCGTGAACTTATTGAACTGGGATACAAGGATGTTACATTGCTAGGCCAAAATGTAGATTCGTACCATTGGATGGACAATTCCCGAGGCGATGATATAGATTTTTCCCGGCTTCTTGCTTTAGTTGCCCAAACAAATTCAAAGCTACGTGTCCGTTTCTCCACATCGCATCCTAAAGATATGAATGATGAAGTATTGAATGTGATGGCCAAATATCCGAATATTTGTAAATGCATTCATTTACCCGCCCAATCGGGGAGCAGCAGAATACTTGAAATGATGAAACGCGGATATTCACGAGATTGGTATCTGGGCCGTATTGCCGCTATCCGGAGGATAATTCCCGAATGCACCATCACCACCGATATAATTGCCGGATTTTGTTCCGAAACGGAAGACGATCATCAGCAAACACTCAGCTTATTGCGTGAGGTTAAATACGATTTTGCCTTCATGTTTAAATATTCAGAGCGACCCAACACTTTTGCACAGCGAAAATATCCTGATGATATTCCGGAAAAAGTAAAATCGCGAAGGCTACAGGAAATTATCGATTTGATGAAAGAATTATCGGGTGAGTCGAAAAAACTTGATGTAGGTAAAATATTGGAAGTGCTGGCTGAAGGCACATCAAAAAAATCAAAAAATCAATTGTTTGGACGAACATCGCAGAATAAAATTGTTGTTTTCCCTCGCGAAAATTACCAACCCGGGCAGTATGTAAATGTTTTGGTTGACGATTGCACATCGTCTACATTGAAAGGTAAGGGGGTAAAGGGATTTTAGATTGTAGATTGTAGATTGTAGATTGCAGATTGTTGGTTTTAGATTGGGGCTTCCTACTTCTTTTACTTCTCTAATTCTTTACTTCTTTATTTCTCCTTTATTGAAATATCTGTAAAATTTACTGAAAAACTTTTAATTTTCCCGTAGGGTAAAAAAAGGCTCATGGATCAGTATATTAACGGATAAAATTCTTTAGTCAAAAGAACTCTAATCGTAAAATGTTGTTTAATAAATAGGCAATTTCAATTTCTGGTTTTTCCTGTTTGTTGACAAAAACTTAAAATTAATTCTAAATTTACAGCCATGAGATCTTTTTCGAGGATTTTGCTGATAACCCTAATTGCCATACCTGTATTTATTTCGTTGGCATTGGTTAATCAAAGGTTCACAGACGACCTTAGGATAGAAAAGATATTGAAGCAGCTTGATCTCTTTCGAACTAAATACAAACAACAGAAAATATATCTTCATTCCGACAAGGAAACTTACATGGCCGGGGAAACCATTTGGCTGAAGGCATATTTAATGGAAGCAACCACTCTTTTGCCCGATTCTGTTAGTAAAGATATATATGTTGATTTGATCGATTTTACGAACAATCATGTTCGAAGCATCATAATCCGCAACAAAAAAGGATTTTCAAACGGTGATATCCTGTTAAGTGATACATTACCAGAAGGTAATTATCAATTGCGTGCTTACACTAACTGGATGCGAAATTTCGATGAAGATTTTTTCTATAATAAATCGATAGAGGTTAAAAATCCAAATTACGAAAATATTGTCACTACAAAGCGATTGAAGGATATTAAGAATTATAACAAAAGGTTTAAAAAAACGGAAAGACAACTAGTGTTGAATTTCTTCCCTGAAGGCGGTTACCTGATAAATGGTTTTCAAGGTAAAGTAGCTTTCAAATCAGAAAATAAGCTGGGGCAAACTGTGAATGTAACGGGTAGTGTTTTTGATGATAAAGGAACGGAAGTAACTACCTTTCAAAGTGTGCATCTGGGGTTAGGAAATTTAGAATATAAACCTGAAAAAGGCAGGAAGTATGTGGCAAAAGTCACGTATGAAGATGGAAAAATCGAAAAATTTCCATTGCCTCCAGCTCTTGACAACGGTATATCGATGACCATTAATCCATTTGATAAAAATGATATTATCGTTTCAGTGTATGGACACCGCCCGGTTTCAGAGAATATTGCATCCAACGAAGTAATTATTGTAGGCCAGTGTCGAGGCATGGTTTTATATGTTTCCAAAGGTGAATTGAAAGATAAACCGCTCGTGTCACATATCGCAAAAAAATTGTTTCCATCCGGTGTAGTGCAGATTACTGTATTTGATGCACGGAATGAGCCTCAATGTGAACGCCTTGCATTTATCGACCCAGTTATTGAATCAGATATAAACGAGGTTGTAGTAACAACAACTAAAAACGACAACGATATTGTTTATCAGATAGAAATTGTAAAACCAAACGGAGCTCCTGTTATAAGCAATCTTTCACTTACAATTCAGGAATTAACAAACAATACAAAATCGGTTACCGAAAATATTCTTACAAATTTACTACTAACCTCCGATTTAAAAGGGCATATTGAAAATCCATCCTACTATTTCAATTCGGCGAATAAGGATGCGGCTAAACATCTCGACCTTATAATGATGACTAATGGTTGGCGTAGGTTTGTATGGAAAGACCTTATGGCAAACCGCTTCCCTTTGTTGACTTTTAAACCCGCTGAAGGTATAGCTATCGGAGGTAAAATTACCCGCGATTTTTTCGGTATTCCCATTGCAAACAGTAAGGTGAAACTCACTGTAATGGATTCATATAACGATCAGTTCGAAACAATTACCGATAGTCACGGAAATTTTCTCTTTAAGGATCTTAATTACGAAGACACTATAAATGTTAAAATTGAGGCTTTTAAACCGTCCGGCGGTAAAGGTGTTCAAATTGTTGTAGGTGATACCATTGTTCCCAAGATATCGACAAAAACGAATGTTTCGCTACGATATGCTGACTACCCAAAAAATAAAATAAAAACTAATAACCGCCGTGAAAGAATCGAATTTAAAAAGAATTACAAAGGAAGGCCTGAACCTCCAAATCAGGATATGAAAATCCATAGTACACCAAACGATGTGATCTATGTAAAAGATGATGTCGATTCTTATTCTAATATTTTACAATACATGCAGGGAAAGGTTGCAGGAGTTTCAATCACGGGAAATAAGGTAATTATTCGTGGTGTGAATACATTTTATTCCGGAACTGATCCTCTTTTTTTGCTGGACGGCGTTCCAATTGATGGAGGGACAGTTTCAAGCATTAATCCGAAAGATATATCCATTATTGAAGTATTGAAAGGGCCTGAATGTGCCATATATGGAAGCCGGGGTGCAAATGGGGTGATTGCATTTTATTCGAGGCGAGGGCAGTTTATGAAACGAGGCGTAATTGAATTTGGAATGCAGGGATATTACAAAGCAAGAGAGTTCTATGTACCAGGCTATTCTTCCTGGGAATATAAACCAACAGATTATAATGTTCCTCGAACTCTTTTGTGGAAACCAACCATAATTACCGATTCCACCGGAGTGGCAACCGTAACTTTCAAGAACAAAACCGATGTTGAAAAATATTCCATAACCATTGAAGGAATGACATCTACGGGCGAAATAATACATTATATTTCGAATAAATAATGGGATGAAATTAATGAGCTACTTTCTAATTAACCAACAAGTATCATGAAATTATTTACGATTTTTTTTCGAATTACAGTGTCCATAATAAGTGTTATTTTTATCTTGTCATTTATAAATTATAGTTATGTTGACGAGGAAGTTACGAAAATTATTAGACAATTCACAAAATTTCACACGCAGTATCCACAACAAAAAATATACCTGCATACCGACAAGGACAAATATATTTCAGGCGAAACCATTTGGTTAAAAGCATATTTAATGGATATGGCATCGCAACTTAGTGATACTGCCAGTAAAGAAATTTATATTGACCTCATCGATTGTTCCCAAAAAGTAACCAGAACAATCATGGTCAAAAATAATAAGGGGTTTGCAAGCGGTGAAATATTGCTGAGCGACTCAATTCTGGAAGGAAATTATCTGTTAAGAGCATATACCAATTGGATGCGAAATTTCAACAACGATTTTTTCTTCTCTAAAACTATCGTAATAAAAAATCCTAATTATGAAAATATTATTACCTCCAAAAGTCTTCAAGCCATAAAAGATGATAATGAATCGTTGAAAAAAAGTGAAAAACAAATATCTCTGTCTTTTTTTCCAGAAGGTGGCTCAATGATATGCGGATTATTAAACAATATTGCTTTTAAAATAGAGAATGATCTCGGGTATGGAATTGATGTGAATGGAAGCATCACCGATGATAAAGGTTCTAAAATTGTTGACTTAAAAAGTGTTCATCAAGGAATGGGAAACTTTGAGTTTACACCACAAGTTGGAAAAAACTATGTAGCTCAAATATCTATTGATGGAAAAAATAAAAAATTTAATTTACCAAAGGCACTTGATAAAGGTGTTCTTTTTAAAGTTGACGGATCTGAAAAAGATATTATAAGAATATTTATCCAATCCAACAGAGAACCATCTGCCACTGCATCAAATGATGTAATTATTCTTGGTCAATCACATGGAAAAATTCTTTATATGTCCAAAGGATTTATCAACAAACCAATTAAATCATCCATCTCCAAAAAACTATTCCCGACAGGTATAGCTCAATTTACTATTTTTGATGGTAATGGAGAACCTCTATGCGAAAGGCTTATATTCATTAATTCGCAAATACAGACTAAACTTGATTTAACTTCTGAAACAAGCGATGACGACATTTCATATCATCTTAAAATATCAACTCCTGCAGGTTTGTCTAAAAAAGGAAATTTGTCAATAGCCGTTACAGAACTATTGCCAAATCAAACCAACATGCCTTGGCAGAGCAACATTCTAAGCAATCTTCTCCTGACGTCCGATTTGAAGGGAAAAGTTGAGAATCCTCTTTACTATTTTAATCCGGCAAACACAGATGCTTTCCAGAAACTGGATTTGGTTATGTTGACACACGGTTGGAGACGATTTGCATGGAAGGAAATTTTAGCAAATAACTTTCCGAACCTGAGTTTTTCTTCTTTCGAAGGAATGGGAATAAGTGTTTCTCAAGAAACCAATAGTGCTTTGTTTTTCCCTACCATCAAAAATGAAGTATTTGATAAAGAAAAGATTAAAAATAACACGAAACAGGATCGCATTACAAATAAGTTAAGTGGTCCAAATATTTCTGCAAATTATTTTTATGTTGGCGAAAAAGCAAAAGGATACGGAAGCATTTTAGAGTTAATGAAAGGGTCTTTGCCTGGTGTTTCTGTTAGTGCAAATGGAATTACAATAATCGGAATGAGTTCCTTCAGATCTACAGAACCTCTAATAATGGAGGATGCCATGCCGACTTCATTTACCAGTCTGTCGCAAATAAGGGCCAATGATATTGAATCCATTGAAGTATTAAAAGGTGCCGATGCAACTGTATATGGAGTCAGAGGTATGTACGGGGTAATTATTCTTCATACCCGCAAAGGCAATCCGAAAGAGGATACACCAATTGCTCAGTCACAAAAAACATCGGCGCTTAAATTTCAAATAGCCAGAGAATTTTATGTGCCGCAAACTGCATCCTGGAATTACAAACCAATGGATTTTAATATTCCCAGAACTGTATATTGGAAACCAACCATTATTACCGATTCCACCGGAGTGGCAACCGTAACTTTCAAGAACAAAACCGATGTTGAAAAATATTCCATAACCATCGAAGGAATGACTTCTACGGGCGAAATAATTCATTATTACCAGTAATAGTGTTTTACAAAATTAACTTAAACCCTTTCCCGTGAACGTTTAATATTTCAACGGCTGGTTCATCTTTAAGGTATTTGCGGAGTTTTGTGATATAGACGTCCATGCTGCGTGCATTAAAGTAACTATCATCAATCCATATGGTTTTTAGAGCATAATTGCGCTCAAGTATATCGTTGATATTATCACAAAGAAGTTTTAAAAGTTCTGACTCTTTGGTTGTTAATTTGTGCGAGTTTTCATCAGAGTTTAGTGATTGCTTTTGAACATCAAAGGTATATTTACCAAGTTTATACACGGTTTGCCCCGATAGTTTGGCATCGGATTTTGTACGGCGTAAAATGGCTTCGATACGAAACAATAGTTCTTCCATACTAAAAGGCTTGGTAATATAATCGTCTCCACCCAACTTAAATCCATGCAAAACATCATCCTTCAGAGATTTTGCAGTAAGAAAAATGATAGGGATCTCCTTGTTTGTTTCACGAATCTCTTTAGCTAGCGTAAATCCATCCTTAACAGGCATCATTACATCAAGAATACAAAGGTCGTACAAATTGCTTTGAAAGCTCTTAAAAGCCTTATCTCCATCGGGGAATAATTCGGATTCGAAGTTCTTAGCCTTTAAATATTCCTTTAAAAGTATACCGAGATTTTCATCATCCTCAGCAAGTAATATCCGTAGTTTATTAATCATATCTTATTCATTTTCTTTTGCTACCGGTATAATTATTTCAAATTTGGTACCAACATTCGGTTCACTTTCGATAAATATTTTCCCGCTATGTTCCTCCACCACTTTTTTTACGTAGCTTAATCCTAACCCAAAACCTTTCACATTGTGCACATTACCTGTAGGAACACGATAAAATTTCTCAAATATTCGTTTCTGATTTTCTTTGCTAATTCCTATCCCCTTATCTTCAACAATAATGACAATTCCATTTTTTTTATTCATCGTACTAACCGAAATATATGGTTCTCCCTTGCAATATTTAATGGCATTATCAAGCAAGTTAAGCAGGACATTGGCAAAATGAACTTCGTCGATATTCACAATAGAATATTGAGCATCGAAGTTTTTAATGATCTGTCCGTTCCGATTTTTTATCTGAATAATGAAATTCCGCACCACATTATTCATCAATTCGTGAACATCGGTTCGACGAATATTTAAACCCATATTCCCCTTTTCGAAAATGGCAGCCTGCAATACCTTTTCTACCTGATAACTTAGCCGCTTACTTTCATCAAGGATAACTTTCGACAAATGATCGATGTTTTTCATTGCGTTGGGAATGGTCTGATCGTGCAACATTTGTGATGCTAGTGAAATGGTTGATATGGGTGTTTTTAGTTCGTGTGTCATGTTATTTACAAAATCGTTGCGTATTTCCGACAATTTCTTTTGACGCAACACAACATAAATGGTGTAACCGAATGTAAACAATATTACTAGTGTGAGCAATACCGATGAAGCGCCCATGAATCCCAACGATTTCATTAAATAATTCACCTCGGTAGGAAAATACATCACTACCAAATTCGGAGTAGAAAACAAGTCATTGGAATTTAGACGGCCTGCATATAAATTAGATTTGGTTTTGTTTGTAAACGAAGTCGATGCCATAACTGCATCCCGCTTATCATCAAGAACTGCAAATTCAAATGGGAGGGGTACGCCGTTATTATTTAATTCCGTTCGCATCAATTCCGTAAATGCTTTTGGTGTAATTCTTTCCTGAAATTTTAATGGAACTTTGCTTATATTACGGATAACCCTATCAATCAGCTCTTGTTTTTTAAAATTATTATTGGATATTTGATTTTGAAGTTTTTGTTTTAATGATACATTCTGAGTTTGATATTCTGTATGAACCTCACTATACCAAATGGAATCCAATGTTCCTCCACTTTGCGATGTAATGGTGACCTGGGCATTAAATTCTATTCCAGGCTGTGCATTATCAGCTTGGATATTCGATTTTTGTGAATGCTGGTTTAAATTCCCTGGTAATTCCTGATTTTGCGTAATCATCATCACATTGTTTACGGAATCAATTCCCCTCAAAACCTGGTTCATAGCCTCATTTTGCTGCAAGAGTTCAGAAATACCACCAATGGTATTGTTAACAGTTTGCCGGAACTGTTGTTCCTTAATCTGATATGCCTGTTTTATCCAAAGTCCCTGAACCAGAATAAGTCCGAGCACTCCGGCGCTAATAAGGCCCATTAATATAGAAATTCTTTTTTTCTTCATTTCATTACAAAGATAATAGCTCCTTCAAAGCCTTGTAACAATTTAACAATCTTTAACGTTCGTTAATATTCGTTAACTTAAATATGGCGTAAGTTTGCTTCATCAAAATATAACAATTTTTTACGCATTTAAAGCAAAAAATCAAAAGCTTAGTTATAGAGGAATAGAAAAGAATTCCGATAAATAGAAAAATAGTAAATAGCTTTATAATAATTGGGGTCAAAAAATAGTTTTAGTTATTCATAGTAGTAGTTTTAGTTATTCATAGTAGTTTTTTTTCATAGATTTTGGTTTAGTTGGTTAGTACAGGAAAGGCAATCGGGAGATTGCCTTTTTTGTTTTAAAGAAGTCGGCTACGATTTTTTAAAAGCCCGAAATCAATCGGATAAATAGCAGAAACAAAAGGAATCGTTTTAACTTGAATTACCAATTGCTGTACTTGTGTTTTTTCAATAGAATCAATCAATAAAAAAAAATCGATATTCTTATATTCTTCCAGAAGAAACCCATTATCACAGCGGTTTGAAATAAGCCGGTAGGTACGTGAATTCTCATCATCCTTGAACACATATTGTGAAAATTCAAGTGTCTCTCCAAATTTCGAATTAAAAAAAGAGTGATTCTCAGTTTTACAAAAGCGAAAACCGAGGTGCTCATTTAAAGCCCATGAAATCCTATAATCGTTTTCGTGAGAAGAAATACTTAACAAAGAATACGATTGTTCAGATTCAGATGAAAGCTTATGAACATTTTTTTTGCTCATGAAAGCTTTGTTTTATAATTACCTGGAAAGAATAAATTCGTCGTTTACCGCAGATCCGTCAGTTATAACACTGTAAAATGCTTGTTCCGCTGCACTTTGCTCCGACTCTTTTTTTGATTTGCCGGAACCGGTACCGATTATCTCGTCGCAAATTTTTACATGCGAAATAAAGGAGGGGGCCTGTTCCATCTCGGTATATTCTTCAGCAGACTCGAAAGTAATCATTACTTTGGTTTTTTGTCCCCATTCGATTATCCGGCTTTTAAAGTCAGTTTCTTTGGATATCAATTCCTCAAGGTTCACAAAATTCTTCAATACATAATTTATAATATATTTACGTGTCTTATTGAATCCTTTGTCTAGATAAATGGCTCCGATTAAGGCTTCAAAGGCATCACCATAAATATGTTTTTTGTGAATGTTTCGATTGGTGTTTGAAACTATTAAGTAGTCAATTCCAAGGTTACGGGCAAGCAGGTCGAGATTTGAGCGCTTAACAATTTTCGAGCGCATTTGGGTAAGAAACCCTTCTTTTTTACGGGGAAATTTTTTAAACAAATAATCGGCAATAACCGCGTCTAGAACAGCATCTCCAAGATATTCAAGTCGTTCGTTATTCACAATAGTACCATCAGAAAAAGATATCGATGCAGAACGATGCAGAAATGCAATTTCGTAAAGCTTTATCTTCCCCGGGGTAATTTTAAGATGATTTTGCAATAGCAAATAAAACTTCTTATTGGGAGTAATGAGAAATTTTATAGGATTAATCAAATGCCGTATCAAAATACTAAGCCAATTTTTTAAAGATTACCGATGTATTATGTCCGCCGAAACCAAACGTATTACTAACGGCATAATTAACAGTACGCTTTTGAGCTTTCATAAATGTAAAGTTCAGCGCATTATCAATCTCAGGATCGTCAGTAAAATGGTTAATGGTTGGAGGAATAATATCATTTTTAATTGTGAGAATTGCTGCTATTGCTTCTACCGCTCCGGCAGCTCCAAGGAGATGCCCGGTCATAGATTTGGTAGCACTGATATTCAGCTTATACGCATGTTCTCCAAAAATTCTTTTAATTGCCTTCAATTCGGCAATATCTCCAAGAGGAGTAGATGTACCATGAACATTGATATAATCAATATCCGTAGTTTTTAAGTTAGCATCTTCCAACGCGTTGGTCAAAACTCGTGCGGCTCCATCACCTTCAGGATGTGGGGCTGTCATATGATATGCATCTGCAGACATACCTCCGCCAACAATTTCGGCATAAATGGTTGCTCCGCGAGCCATCGCATGTTCATACTCTTCAACTATCAGAGCTCCTGACCCTTCGCCAATTACAAATCCATCGCGATCTTTATCAAACGGTCTCGACGCTGATTTATAATTATCGTTATTGGTAGACAAGGCTTGTAAACTATTGAAACCACCTATGCCAGCTTCGTTAATCGCAGCTTCCGATCCTCCACAAATGAAGATATCAGCTTTGCCTAAACGAATGTAATTGAATGCGTCAATAATAGCATTTGATGCAGAGGCACAAGCAGAAACTGTGCTAAAATTGGGCCCTTTAAATTCATATTTCATCGAAATATGACCAGCCGCAATATCAGAAATCATTTTCGGAATAAAGAAAGGGCTGAAACGCGGAGTTCCATCTCCAGCGAAAAAGCCCTTTAATTCCTGGAAAAAAGTGTCAATGCCACCTATTCCCGACGCCCATATAACACCAGATTTATCCTTATTAATCTTATTCAGATCAAGTCCGGAATTTTTCATCGCCTCGTCAACAGCAACCATAGCAAACATGGTATAGAGATCGAATTTCTTCGCCTCTTTGCGGTCGAAATAAGTATTGGGGTCAAAATTCTTTACCTCGCAAGCAAACCTTGTTTTAAATTTCGACGCATCAAAACGAGTAATGTGCTCTGAACCACTAACCCCATTGATCAAGCCATTCCAGTAATCCTGTAAATTGCTACCAATAGGAGTAATAGCTCCTAGTCCTGTGACAACTGCTCGTTTTAATTGCATAAATAGTTCCCGGTTTAAAACAATTACTTCACGTTGGCCTCAATATATTTAATTGCGTCGCCAACAGTTCCAATGTTTTCAGCTTGATCATCAGGGATACCAATGTTGAATTCCTTTTCAAACTCCATGATTAATTCAACAGTGTCAAGAGAATCGGCACCCAAGTCATTTGTGAAGCTTGCTTCTGGAGTCACTTCTGTTTCGTCCACACCTAACTTGTCCACGATGATAGCTTTTACTCTTGATGCAATATCAGACATACTCTTAAAATTTAGTTAATTAATGATTTAAAACTGTAAAAATTTTAACTGTGCAAAGAAATGCATTTCTACAAAATTATCAAACAAAAAAGTGCAATAGATTGTATTTTTTTGAAAAATTTATGCTTTTTTTGTGTTTTGGTATTTATAACTTTTTGATTGTTAACAGCATCTTTTCAAACTATATTTTTATGTTTCTATGAAGAAAATTGCAATTTTTGCTTCCGGGTCAGGATCCAATGCTCAGAAAATTATTGAATATTTTAACGAAAACCCTGTTGCAAAGGTAGATATCGTTCTTACTAATAAAAGAGAAGCTTTCGTATTGGAACGGGCACGAAATTTCCATATCACCTCAGTAACCTTTAACCGTGATGAATTATACAATTCGGACGTTATTTCAAACTTACTTTGCGATCGTCAAATCGATTTAATCGTTCTTGCCGGATTTCTTTGGTTAATCCCTGCAAACATACTACGAATGTTCCCTAACCGGATTATTAACATTCATCCGGCCCTTTTGCCCGGATATGGAGGCAGAGGAATGTATGGACAACTTGTACACGAAGCCGTGATTGCCAACCGTGAAATATTTTCGGGCATTACCATTCATTACATCAATGAGCGGTATGATGAAGGTGATGTTATTTTTCAGGCCAAATGCAAAGTAGAAATAACCGATGACGCACACTCATTGGCTGAAAAGATTCATGCGCTCGAACATATGCATTTTCCAAGGGTTGTGGAAGAAGTTATAATGAAATTGGATGCCAAGTCGTAAGTACAGACTTCCAATACTCTCGCAAAGTAGCATGCGACCAATTTTGAAAAACAAAATATATTTACGATAATAAAAGCTTAATTATCAACAGATTATTATTCGCAATGTTGCATTGTAACATTGGATTAGATAGAAAATATCGCG
>JANXXY010000075.1 GCA_025350365.1 Bacteroidales bacterium
GGTTTGCGGCTTTACCGCAAACCACCCCCTCCGACTAACCATAAATAGCTGATTGTCATTTCGAACGAAGTGAGAAATCTCAAAGTCAAATTGTTTCTCGGTTACTAGTGATTGATAATCGCTATTTAATCCACAGTATTGAAAACCATTCCCTGTTTATATTGTTTAAATATGATAAAATCAAATGAATTAATTGAAAATTAAAAATTATGGCAATCATTAAATTAAAAGGAAATTCGATTTCAACTATTGGAAATCTTCCTGCTGTTGGTTCAACGGCACCAGATTTTACATTAACAAAAACTGATCTGTCAGAAACATCGCTCAAAGATTTTGCCGGAAAAAAAGTTGTGCTGAATATTTTTCCAAGTCTCGATACCAGTGTTTGTGCATCTTCAGTGCGAAAATTTAATTCCGAACTAGATAAGCTTAACAATACTGTTGTTCTTTGTATTTCCAGAGATTTACCATTTGCTCACAATCGATTTTGTACAATTGAAGGTTTAAAAAATGTTATTTCTCTTTCGGAATTGCGCGACCATAACTTTGGTAAATCATATGGAGTTACAATAATTGATGGTCCTATGGCCGGGTTGCACTCGCGCGCCGTAGTTGTGATTAACGAATCGGGTAAGATAGTTTATTCCGAACAAGTGCCTGAAATTACCCATGAACCAAATTATGAAGCGGCTTTACAGGTTATTTCGACAGTTCAAAAATAAGGAATTGAAATTAAAACAGTAAACGTAAAAAGGCCAAGTTTAACTTGGCCTTTTTTTGTGGTACCACCAGGAATCGAACCGGGGACACACGGATTTTCAGTCCGTTGCTCTACCGACTGAGCTATGGTACCTTTAGAAATGCGGGGCAAAGGTAAACAAAAAAATAACTTACGAAAATGAATTTGATTTTTTTTGAAAATAAATTCAAAAACCTGAAATGCCGGACTTATCTAATCTTTATTACTTTTGTGATTCAATTTGTTAAGCATGGATTTTATAACTCACGTTTTATTTAATGGTATAAAACTTATTCATATTCAGGTTCCTTCTCCGGTTGCCCATTGTGGTTTCATTATTCACACCGGTTCACGTGATGAAGATACGGACGAACAAGGCATGGCTCATTTTATTGAGCATCTTTTTTTTAAAGGAACAAACAAACGTAAAGCTTTTCACGTGCTTTCCCGACTTGAAGATGTTGGAGGTGAACTAAATGCGTATACAACCAAAGAGGAAACCTGTATACATGCCTCATTTCTGAAAGAGTATTATGAAAGAACAATAGAGTTGATTAGTGATGTTGTTTTTAATTCTAATTTTCCGGAAAAAGCATTGGAAAGTGAAAAGGATGTGATACTTGATGAAATAAACTCGTATAAAGACAGTCCCTCAGAATTGATTTTTGATGATTTCGAAGAGTTATTTTTCTCTAATCATTCGTTATCGCGAAATATTCTTGGAAAGGCTAAATTCCTGAAGAAATTCAACCGTAATGATATTTTTTCTTTCATTGAGAACAAATACAACACAAACCAAATGGTTTTTACTTCGGTAGGTGACATTTCCGCATCCAGGATAATCTATTTATTTGAAAAATATTTTAAGCACATAGCCCCAAATTATAAGGAAAACCAGCGGATACCTTTTAAAAACTACCAACCTTTTAACCAAATTAAGAAAAAAAACACGTTTCAGATTCATGCAATTTTAGGGAATCTGGGATACGATTTAAAAGATTCCCGAAGGATGACTCTGCATTTGCTATCAAATATTATTGGCGGACCGGGAATGATTTCCAGATTAAATTTAGCTTTGCGTGAACGAAAAGGATACTCCTATAATATCGAATCATCTTACACTCCTTACTCCGACACTGGCTTGTTTAATATCTATTTTAGCACTGATAAAGAATATCTTGATAAATGTTTAGAGATTATTTATAAAGAATTTACTTCGCTTAAAACAAAACTTTTAGGAAATCAGCAACTAAAGAAAGCAAAACAGCAAATAATCGGACAGTTGGCTATATCATTTGAAAGCAACGAGAACCAGATGCTTTCGATAGGAAAAAGTTACCTGGTTTACGATCGGGTTGATACTTTAACTGAAATTAATGCAAAAATTGAATTAATAACTGCTATTGAACTGGCAGAGGTAGCAAATGAGATATTAAACAAGGATATGATATCGTTGCTTATCTTTAAATAGAAAATTATGACTGAATTGGATTACCGTCTTGAACAATATATATTAAACATCACAGGGCCTGAAGATGAAGTATTACAAGAACTTAACAGGTATACGCATCTTAAAATTATGCATCCGCGGATGTTGTCAGGGCATCTGCAAGGGCAAATCTTAAAAATGTTATGCTTTATGATTAAGCCCGGCAAAATACTTGAGATAGGAACCTACACCGGTTATTCGGCTATTTGCCTAGCTAAAGGACTAAATGAGGGTGGAATACTTCATACTATTGAAATTAATGATGAGCTTGAAGATATTTCAACTAAGTTTATTACGAAATGTGGTTTAAAAGATAAAATACGACTTCATTTTGGCGATGCGAAAGTGATTATACCAATCCTCGATGATTCTTTTGATTTAGTATTCCTTGATGGAGAAAAAAGCGAATATTTGAATTACTATCAATTGGTTTTTGATAAAGTGAAAACCGGCGGCTATATTTTTGCCGATAATGTGCTATGGAGTGGAAAAGTTCTGGAAGAAGAGAGGACAAACGATTATTTTACCAAAGGGATTAAAGAGTTCAACGAATTTGTAAAAACTGATGAACGCGTTGAAAAGCTTATCTTGCCTATCCGTGATGGTTTAATGATACTACGCAAATTATGAACGGCACATGGTTTTTGTTAAATTATTTTGTTATTTTTTTAATTTCTAATTAACTTTGTTAAACATTAGAGATTTAAGGTTGTTTAGATAGTCTAAATTTTTAAACAAAATCCATGGCACAATATTCAATTAAAGATCTGGAAAAGCTGACAGGGATTCAAGCCCATACTATTAGAATATGGGAAAAAAGATACCAATTGGTACGTCCCCAGCGCACGTTAACTAATATTAGGGTATATAGTGACGAAGATGTTAAACGGTTGTTGAATGTTGCACTTTTAAACCATAATGGTTTAAAGATATCAAAGATTGCAAAACTCAACGATAAGGAGATTAATTTAGGTGTCCTTGATGTTACTGCTGATACTTATAACACCAATAATCAGATAGATAGTTTAGTGGTTGCGATGGTCGAACTAAGTGAGAAAAATTTTGATGATCTTTTTAACAAACTTATTAAGGAACTTGGTTTTGAAGAAACTGTTATACAAATAGTATATCCGTTTTTGATTAAAACTGGTATATTATGGCAAACAGGAAATATTAATCCTGCACAGGAACACTTTGTTACAAACATTATCCGGCGTAAATTTTTTGTTGCTATCGATGCTCTTGGAAACAAAAATACAGGTTCTAAGTTTATTATGTACTTGCCGGAAGGTGAATATCATGAAATAGGTATGCTTTTTTATTGCTATTTATTGAAGCAAAACGGATTTCAACCTATCTATCTGGGTCAGTCCGTTCCATTTAGTGATTTAGCCTATGTTCAGTCAGCCTTTCAAGCGGAATTTATTATCACTTCATTTATTACTGCAATGCATGATTTTTCCTTTAGGGATTACATCGTTACTCTTTCGAAAACATACCGAAAACTTAAAATTTTTATTACAGGAAGTCAAATTTTTAAGGTGGAATTAAAACGAGTAACAAACGTAACTAAAGTAAAATCGCCCGATCATTTCAAAGAAATTTTGATGAAATTGAAATAAGATTTTTGGAAGTCAAAAAAGCCATAAACCAAATTTTGGTTTATGGCTTTTTTGTTTTATAAAGCTAAAATAAGAATCTCATTTCCGTTAAATTTATATCAAATATCATATATTCAATTACTTGAGTGTATTTATACAATTTAGAGTAAAAGAAAATAAGATATAAAGATGATTAAGTGTTTATATATTGACTTACAAATAAATAAAATATAGTTCCGTTCAAGAGCCATTACTGCAAAGTGAACAAAATTAAAATGGAAATAATTTATATTATTACAATAAAAACTGGTATAATTAGTTATTATATTGTATAATATGATATTTTTACTATTTAGAAATTACCTGGTTTAATGTTAAATTTTATCTATATATTTTTTTATTTTCTAATTTTAATTTAGATTTGTTATAAATAATAACAATAAAAAAATACGACTATGACAGCACTGGAATTTAATCACCAACTCATAAGTCTCGAAGATAAATTGTCTCGTTTTGCTCTAAGTTTAACTTCTAATCGGGAGGATGCAAAAGATTTATTGCAAGAAACTTTACTAAAAGCAATTGCTTATCGGGATCAATTTGTACAATACACTAATTTAAAGGCTTGGACGTATACGATAATGAAAAACACTTTTATTAATAATTATCGTAGAAACGTACGTCAAAATACCACTTTTGATAATACCAAGGATCTTTACTTTCTTAATCAAAACAAGGATACTCAAAATATTACACCTGATTCAGCATATAGCACTCAGGAGATACACCTTGTGATAGACAGTTTAGATGATGAGTTTAGAATCCCATTTAAAATGCATACCGAGGGTTATAAATATAAAGAAATTGCTCAAAAACTTGATTTAAAGATTGGTACCGTAAAAAGCAGAATTTTCTTCACTCGAAAAAAGCTTATGGATGCATTAAAGGATTATGAATAAAAAAAGCCGGATTTCCGGCTTTTTTTATTCTTTGGCAATCTTTTTACCTGTAATTATAATACTTTCAGTCTGGTAGTAACCATTTCCATGGGTAGTTGTACCAGAGTTTATCGATAAAATCGACAATATCTCATATCCAATATTGTAAAGTTCATTGGATACTTTTTCAATTTCCTGAGCTAGATCATCAGAATCTACAAGTAATTCTTCAACCGCTTCTTTATTAGTCCAATAAGTTGACCTTGAGTGTATACTAACCGATTTATACATCATAATATTATTATTTATTTACGTAAACTCTTATAACATCAACAATTAAGTTAATTTCATTTGAATAATTCTGGTTATGTCAATCAGAATCTCATCTTCTGTTTCTACAAATTCATCTTTTACACTAACTATAATCTGATTTTGATCTGCAGATACTAGTTTCACTAATTGAAATTCGGGAATTATTTCGACTAACCTAACAAATAGATCGTTATCTGAGATTTTGCTGAAACCTCCAATACCTTCATAGCGAATTAAACTGAAAATTCGTTCTTCATCCATCTGAAGTACTTGATTTGTAAGATTTTCGGACAGATGGTTTTTTATTTTGTTCCTGGAAAGCAATATTTTTTTCATGATAAGCTAAATTTTAGGTTAAGATACCAATTAAATTCAAATTTCAAAAGCAATTTGACAGATCAAAATATTTTCATATTATTCTTACTAATGGCTTAATTTCGCATATTATTTTTAATAATTAAGCTATGTTGCAAATTGATGATGTCGTATTGGGATTGGATATTCTTGAAAAGAAATTTGTGTGCGATGTAAGCAATTGTAAAGGAGCTTGTTGCATTTTAGGTGATTCGGGAGCTCCGCTGGAACCCAATGAAGCTGAAATACTAAATCGGGAATTTTCGATTATTAAATCTTATATGCGATCAGAGGGAATTAAAGCAATTGAAGATCAAGGTACTCATGTGATAGATAGTGATGGAGACTTGGTAACACCTTTAATTGATGGTAAGGAATGTGCGTATGTGGTTTTTGAGAAAAATATTGCCAAATGTGCCATTGAAAAGGCTTTTGAAGCAAAAAGTATTAATTTTCAAAAACCAATATCGTGTAACTTATACCCTATTCGCGTTAAAAGGTATAAAGATTTCGACGCTCTAAATTACCAACAGTGGGATATTTGTAATCCGGCCATTAAGTTAGGTGAAAAATTGAAAACCCCTTTATATATATTCCTTGCTCAACCTTTAATTCGAAAATTCGGAGTGGCTTGGTACGAAAAACTTAAGATAGCTTCTGAGGAAGTGGTTAAATTTATGAACAACAAACAATGTAGTTCCTAAAACAACACGAAAAATTTTGGATTTAAATGTTAATTATTCGTTTTAAAAGGCTCAAAATTAAAAATGTCAACCGAACCCTTGTTTTTTGAAATTTATTTGACAAAAAATGTATAAAAGTTGATAAATTATTTAAAATTTATAGGGGTGTTTTTAAAAAAATGCATATTTTTGTAACGACAAACAATAATTTACAATTTAAATAAACGAATATGGCATCATTAAGATTTAAGGCATTACAAGATGCAATAAGCAGGAAGCCTCTTGTTGCTGAAGCTCCAAAAGAAAAGACCTCTGAATATTTTGGCAAAAAAGTTTTTGATAGAAACAAGATGCAAAAATATCTATCAAAAGAGGCATATCAGGCAGTTATTAGCGCAATTGACAGAGGTGTAAGAATCGACCGTAAAATTGCAGATCAGGTTGCTGCCGGAATGAAATCATGGGCTATGGAATTGGGAGCTACTCATTACACTCACTGGTTTCAGCCATTAACAGGGGGCACTGCTGAAAAACATGATGCTTTTGCTGAACCTACAGGTAGCGGCACAGTTGTTGAAAGTTTTTCGGGTAAATTATTGGTGCAACAGGAACCAGATGCTTCAAGTTTTCCAAGTGGAGGTATCCGTGCTACCTTTGAAGCTCGTGGGTATACCGCATGGGATCCTTCATCGCCTGCTTTTGTTTTAGATGATACCTTATGTATTCCTACCATCTTTATTTCATACACAGGAGAGGTACTTGATAATAAAACACCACTTATTAAGGCGTTAAGTGCACTTGATAGAGCTGCCGTAGAAGTATGTCATTATTTTGATAAGGACGTGGAGAAGGTTACCGCAAATTTAGGCTGGGAACAAGAATACTTTTTAATTGATGAAGCTCTTTATGAAGCACGTCCGGATCTCAAACTTACCGAGCGTACATTAATGGGACACGATTCGGCAAAAAACCAACAGTTGGAAGACCAATATTTTGGAGCAATTCCTCCTAGAGTTCAGGAATTCATGAAAGAACTGGAATTCGAATCATGGAAGCTTGGAATCCCTGTAAAAACCCGCCACAATGAAGTTGCGCCTAATCAATATGAGCTTGCTCCTGTTTATGAAGAAGCTAACCTTGCTGTTGATCATAATTTACTTATAATGAATTTGATGCGCAATATTGCCCGCAAACACAATTTTGCATGCTTATTGCACGAAAAACCATTTGGAGGAGTCAATGGTTCAGGTAAGCATAATAACTGGTCATTATCCACTGATACCGGCGTGAATTTGCTTTCACCGGGAAAAAATCCAAAAAGCAACTTGCAGTTCCTTACCTTTCTGGTAAATACTTTAATGGCTGTATATAAAAACAGCTCATTACTGAAAGCTTCTATTGCTTCTGCAAACAATGCGCATCGCCTTGGAGCTAATGAAGCGCCGCCTGCCATTATATCAGCATTCCTCGGTACCTATTTAACCAAAATGCTTGATCAGATTGAAGAAAAAGTAACAGATCAAAAAATGACACCGGATGAGAAGACCGAGATTAAACTTGATATTGGTCGTATCCCTGAAATTCTTCTTGATAATACCGATCGTAACCGCACATCTCCTTTTGCTTTTACAGGAAATCGTTTTGAGTTCCGGGCTGTTGGTTCATCGGCAAACTGTTCCGAAGCAATGGTTGCCCTTAATACCGCTATTGCTGCACAATTATTAGAGTTTAGGAAAGATGTTGACGCCATTATCGCCAAAGGTGTGAAAAAAGACGAGGCAATTTTTCAGGTGCTCAGAAAATACATTAAGGAATCGAAAAATGTCCGCTTTGATGGAAATGGATATAGTGATGAATGGAAAGTCGAAGCTAAAAAACGTGGTTTGGATGATGAGAGCAATCCGGTAAAAATGTTTGATGCATATCTTTCGGAAAGATCTATCAACTTGTTTAAAAAAACAGGTGTATTAAGCGAAAAGGAACTTCATGCCCGCACCGAGATTAAATGGGAAACGTATGTTAAGAAGATTCAAATTGAAGCCAGAGTCTTGGGAGATCTTGCTCTTAATCATATTGTTCCGGTAGCAGTAGAATATCAAACTTCTCTTATCAAGAATGTTCAGGGTTTAAAGGAGTTATTTTCGGAAACTGAATATAAAGATCTGGCAAGCGCTCGTTTGGAGCTTATCAAGGAAGTTGGCGGACATATTTCGGCGATTAAAGCCAAAGTTCGTGCGATGGTTGATGCTCGTAAGATTACAAATAAACTTGAGGATGGACGCGAAAAAGCTCTGGCTTACTCAGAAAGGATTTTCCCTTATTTTGAAGATATCCGCTATCATATCGACAAACTTGAGCTTATTGTCGACAATGAAATGTGGACGTTGCCTAAATACAGAGAATTGCTTTTTGTTCGCTAATTTCTGAAATTTAAGATTTATTGCAGGGAAGGCTTATCATAATGCCTTCCCTTTTTTGTTTGTTTCTTGATAGCTTAGAAAATAAAATAACTAAATTTACGCTCTATTGGTTAAACCCAGCAAATTTTGATTCATGAAAATCCGTCATTTCGTATTCATTTTATTTGCAGTAGCTTTTTTTGCTGAGCCCATGTTCGCTCAGCGTGATAAATCAGCGAAAGCAGAATCGGCATATAAGGCAGGAGAATATTATGTGGCCATCGATTTGTTTAAAACTGCATACAATAGCATTACCGACAAAAGTAACAAGGCCGAAATGTTATATAAAATTGCAGAATGCTATCGTTTGGTAAACGAACCATTGAAAGCAGAGCTTTGGTACACCAAAGCCATTGGCAAGGGAGTGCCTAATCCTTTGGCTATCTATTATCTGGCCGAAATGCAGAAAATGAATTTAAAATATGAAGAAGCGAAAGAAAGTTTTAAAAAATATAAGGAAATAGTTCCAAAAGATGCCAGAGCTGATGATGGAGTTCGTTCATGCGATCAGGCTCAAAAATGGATGGATAATCCAAGTGGTTATCAGGTCGAAAGCATGAAATTTTTCAATTCGAAACAAGAGGACTTTGCTCCTGCATATACAAATTCCGATAATAGCATAGTTATATTCACTTCATCCAGAGATGGTTCTACCGGAAATGCCATTAGCGGAGTCACCGGGCAAAATAGCGCTGATATTTTTATCTCGCGGGTTGATCGTAAAGGATCATGGAGTCAACCAGTTCCATTGAGCGAAAATATAAATACCGAATTTGAGGAAGGGTCTCCTTGTTTATCAAAAGATTTTAAAACATTATATTTTTCACGTTGCAAATATGCTAAAAATAAAAATTCAGGTTGTCAGATATATTTTTCTGAAATTCAGGGCGAAGAGTGGGGAAAGGATAAATTAATTCAAATTGCTGGTGATAGTATTGTTGTAGCTGATCCTGCAATTTCGGTAGATGAACTCACCTTGTATTTTACATCAGACATGGGTGGCGGACAGGGTGGTAAAGATCTTTGGAAGGTTACACGAAGCAATAAAGGTGATGAGTGGAGTAAACCAATCAATCTAGGGGCACAGATAAATACACCCGGAGATGAGCGATTCCCTTATATTCATCCCGATGGAACACTTTACTTTTCATCAAATGGGCATATTGGTTTGGGCGGCCTTGATATTTTTAAAGCTACTGTTAAGCCTGATGGTACCTGGAAAGTTGAAAACCTCGAATCTCCTATTAACTCCAATGCAGATGATTTTGGGATCACCTTTCAAAAGGATCAGGAGAAAGGTTTTTTCTCATCATGCCGCACAATCAAAGGTGACGCAGATATTTATGCCTTTTCATTGCCTCCTCTTAAATTCAATGTTATTGGCGTAGTTAGAGATGAAAAAACGGAACAACCCATTGCGGATGCAACTATTAAATCCATCAGCAGTGATGGTATAACCATTGATAATAAGGCCGACAAAAATGGAGTTTTTCGGTTTGCTCTAAAAGCAAACACTGATTATGTTTTTATTGGTTCCAAGGAAGGTTATTTGAATGGTAAAGAACGCGAAACAACGAAAGGTCTTGATCGGAGCCGCGATTTTAAAACGATTATATTACTGGCTTCTACAGCTAAACCAATAGAGTTGCCTAATATCTTCTACGATTTTGCTAAATGGGATTTACGGCCTGAATCGATGGTTGCTCTTGATAAACTGATTGAAACATTAAATGAAAATTCAAATATTACCATTGAGTTGGGTTCGCATACCGACTCAAGAGGTAGTGATCAGGATAATATCAACCTTTCTCAGAAAAGAGCACAGTCTGTTGTAAATTATCTGATTGAAAAAGGAGTTGTTTCAGATCGTTTAATACCGAAAGGATATGGCGAATCAACACCTAAGGTTGTAGATAAAAAAATGGCTGCTCAATATACTTTCTTAAAGGAAGGAGCTACTCTAACAGAGGCGTATATTAATTCATTGTCAGATTCTGATCTGCAGGAAATTGCTCATGGAGTAAACCGTAGAACAGAATTTAGGGTTTTGAGCAGTGATTATAAACCCAAAAACTAACTTCCCGACCAATTTTAAAAAAGGCTTGTCAATCATTTTGACAAGCCTTTTTTAGTTTTAACCACAGCATGTTTCATTTCATCGATTCATTTTCCTAATTTTACAGACTTGATATATTTTAAAATTAGTAAATGAATACTGACTCAAGATACATGCAACGTGGCGTATCTGCTTCGAAGGAGGACGTGCATAATGCCATAAAAAATGTTGACAAGGGACTATATCCCAAAGCTTTTTGTAAAATATTGCCTGATATTTTAACCGGCCATCCTGATTATTGTAATATTATGCATGCTGATGGAGCCGGAACCAAATCATCACTGGCTTATATTTATTGGCGTGAAACAGGCGATTTAAGCATTTGGAAAGGCATCGCTCAAGATGCACTTATTATGAATATTGATGATTTACTTTGTGTTGGAGCAATAAATAATATTTTAGTCTCGTCTACAATTGGCCGTAATAAATTATTGATTCCCGGCGAAATTATTTCGGCTATTATTAATGGAACAGAGGAATTATTAGAGCAATTGCGATCATTTGGTATTTCCATTTATTCTGCCGGAGGGGAAACAGCCGATGTTGGTGATCTGGTGAGAACAATTATCGTTGATTCAACGGTTACCTGCCGGATGCTTCGTTCCGAAATTATTTCAAATGATAAAATTACCGGAGGAGATGTCATCGTTGGACTATCATCATTTGGCCAGGCAACTTACGAAAGCGAATATAACGGAGGTATGGGAAGCAATGGTTTGACCTCGGCCCGGCATGATGTGTTTGCTCATTATCTGGCTTCAAAGTATCCCGAGAGTTACGAGAATTCTATCGCTTCAGATCTTGTTTATGCAGGGAACTATCGGTTAACTGACTTAATTGCAGATTTGGGTATAGATGCGGGGAAACTTGTGTTGTCACCTACCCGAACTTATGCACCAGTGATACTTAAAATTCTTCAGGAATTTCGTCCTTTTATTCATGGCATGGTGCATTGCTCAGGCGGCGCCCAAACAAAAGTGATGAATTTTGTGGATAATTTGCATGTTATTAAAGATAATCTTTTTCCGTTACCACCACTATTCCATGTAATTCAGGAACAATCAAATACATCGTGGAAGGAAATGTACAAGGTATTTAATATGGGTCATCGCTTCGAAATTTACACCTCTTCCGACATAGCCAAACACCTGATTGCAATTTCTGAATCATTTGGTGTACACGCCCGCATTGTTGGCCGTTGCGAAGGCGCTGAAAAGAATAAACTAACTATTAGAAGTGAGTTTGGGGAATTTGTTTATTAAAATCTTCGGATTTAATATTTGATTGTGCACCAACCCCAACCCCTTAAAAAGGGGCTATAACTGGTTAGAACTTAGTTATAGCCCCTTTTTAAGGGGTTGGAGTTGACATGTATAAACACTAAAATGTAAATTTGTTATACACTCATCCTAATTACTAAATACATTTTAATCGATTCATTTATTAACTTTGCATCCGAAAATTTAGATGGAAAGCAAACAAACATATGAGTAATATAATATTCGACCGGTTAGAAATAGTAAAGATCAGATTTGAAGAGGTTACGCAACAAATTACCGATCCCGAAGTTATTGGAGATGTAAAGCGCTATATTAAATTAAATAAGGAATACCGCGAACTTGAGCCCTTGATAAAAGCTTTTGACGAATATAAAAATATTCTTAACAATATTGATAGTACCAAAACCCTTTTGGCTAACGAAAAGGACGAAGAGATGCGCGAAATGGCCAAAAGTGAACTTGATGAGCTTGTTACTAATGAAGTATCTTTTCAGGAGAATATTAAACTTTTGCTTTTGCCGTCCGATCCGGAAGACGATAAAAATGCAGTGTTGGAAATAAGAGCCGGAACCGGTGGCGATGAAGCCAGTATTTTTGCCGGCGACCTCTTTCGAATGTATACCAAATATTGTGAGTCCAAAGGATGGAAGGTTGAAGTTACCAGTACTTCAGAAGGTACAGCGGGTGGTTTTAAGGAAATTATCATGAAAGTTACAGGCAATAAAGTATATGGCACTTTAAAATACGAATCTGGCGTACATCGGGTGCAGCGGGTTCCAAAAACCGAAACTCAGGGTCGCATTCATACTTCCGCAGCTACCGTTGCTGTTTTACCTGAGGCAGGTGAATTTGATATTGAACTTAATATCAGCGATATTCGCAAAGATACCTTTTGTTCCTCAGGACCAGGCGGACAATCGGTAAATACTACCTATTCTGCTATCCGGTTAACTCATAATCCTTCAGGTATTGTAGTACAATGTCAGGATGAAAAGTCACAAATAAAAAACTACGAAAAAGCGCTTGCCGAGCTTCGCACCCGGTTGTATAATTTAGAATATCAGAAATATATTGATGAGATTGCTTCCAAGCGTAAAACAATGGTTTCTACCGGTGACAGGTCGGCCAAAATTCGCACCTATAATTACCCTCAGGGGCGGGTATCTGACCATCGCATTACCCTTACCGTATATAATCTTCCATCCATTTTAGATGGCGGCATTCAGGAGTTTATTGATAAACTTCAAATGGCAGAAAATGCCGAGCGATTGAAAGAAAGTGTTTTATAATCAGGCATAACGGTATTCAGCCATCAGCCTAATCAGCCCTAAACAAAACCTATGACTGCGGATCAACTATTTAAACAGATACAACAAAAGAAAAGTTTTTTGTGTGTTGGACTTGATACCGATATTACCAAAATCCCGAAAATTATTCTGGATTACGAGTTCCCGATTTATGAGTTTAACAGACAGATTATTGATGCTACGGCCGATTTTACCATCGCTTACAAACCCAATCTGGCCTTTTACGAAATTCTGGGCGCAGCAGGATGGATTAGTTTAGAAATGACTGTAAATTATATTCGTAAAAGGTATCCTGAAATATTTATTATTGCCGATGCAAAACGAGGGGATATTGGAAACACATCTAAAATGTATGCGTCTGCTTTTTTTGAAAAAATCGATTTCGATGCGATAACTGTTTCACCATACATGGGTATTGATTCAGTGACTCCATTTTTTGAATATCAAAACAAGTGGGTTATACTGCTTGCTCTTACTTCTAACGCAGGTGCAGATGATTTTCAGCAACTTCTGCACGACAATGGAACTCGTTTATTCGAAAATGTAATGATGAAATCGAAAACCTGGGGAACGGAAAATAACCTGATGTATGTTGTTGGCGCTACACGTGCAGAAATGCTCACACGCATCAGGGAAATTGTTCCAAATCATTTTCTTCTTATTCCCGGAGTGGGAGCACAGGGAGGAAGTCTGACCGATGTTGCCAGGTATGGAATGAATAAAAAATGCGGATTGATTGTTAATTCGTCAAGAGCCATTATTTATGCTGATTGCACCAACGATTTCGCAAAAATTGCCCGCATAAAAGCCCATGAGGTTCAAAATGAAATGAGTGTATTGTTGAAACAATATAAAATTGTTTAATAAATACTAAATAGTGCTTGCAAGAAAATTACTCAAAACTCCTCCCGATGGGACATGGAATGGAGGATTCAATTATTTTACTACCATAATTACATCCCGATGGATGATACCATAATGTCGTCCCGATGGGACTGAAAATGAGCTGCGAAGCATCAAATAAAAATTCCATATATTG
>JANXXY010000081.1 GCA_025350365.1 Bacteroidales bacterium
TAAAGGTGCGTAGCACCGAAATAAAACACAAAATATTGATATCACCACTACGTGGCTTAAATAAAGCGTATGTCATTTTTCTACAAAGATATCGCCGCTCTGCGGCTAAATACGCGGGATTCAAAATCTGTTAAAGTAGAATTAAACGTAAATCTAAAAAAAAGAAATCCCAACAAACCTGTTTAAAGGTTAGATTTAACTTCAAAATTACCAAAAAAATGTTAATAGCCTCCGATTTGAAAAACTCAAAGGAGATAAAGATCATCTATACTCTATTAGGGTCAATGATCAATATCGAATTGAGTTTGAAATAAACAACACCATATTAAAACTGGCAGACCTGACCATCATTGAAGAGCTTTCAAAGCACTATGAAAAGTAGGAAATTAAAATCGAACAAACATAAAATTTGGGTTAATGGACAAAAAGAATGGTAACAACTTCTATAACCCTTTATTGTCATAGCTTTGATGAAAATCAAAATTATGAATAAAAAAAGTGCTTTTATTGCGGTTCAAAAATTACTTTAAAATATGGTAAAGTTGAGGGGGTTCAACGCTATAAATGTGCAGCATGTGGTAAACAATTTCGTAAAGTTGAAAAAGTTGCCTCTGCTTCTATTTGGCAAGAATTTACGCAGGGCAAGCAAACTTATTCTCAACTTGCATTAAAATACGGCTGTAGTGCAAAAACTATTCAACGAAGAATTGATTTAGCGCAAGTTCAACGCTATACGACATTTGCTAGCATTGTTAATGTTTTAATGGATACTACGTATTTTGGTAGAAATTTTGGGGTAATGGTGTTTAAGGATAGTTTAACAGGGCAAATATTATTTAAGCAATATGTTAGGCATGAAACCAATAAGCTATACTTGTCGGGAATAGATGAAATAACAAGAAGGGGCATAAAAATTCAAGCTATTGTTTGTGATGGTCGGAAGGGCTTATTGCAAATGTTTGACGACTATCGGGCCATAATAAATGACTTAACCGCTGCGATGTAATGCCCTCTTTCATGCTATATTATTGCCATTGTCGATTTTATCAGATATTCGATCAAAACCTGAATTTTATGGTAAACGTTTTTTCTTTTTCATTTCTTCCTCAAGAATATTCATCATTTCTTCCATTTCACCGATGGTAACATCCTTATCGCGAGCAAAAAATGAAACCATCTTCTCATAAGAACTGTTAAAATAATTTTTCATAAAATTTTCCATAAATGCTTTGGTATATTCCTCTTTTGCAACAAGAGGATAATACTCATGAATTTTCCCGTAAACTTTGTGTTGTATAAATCCTTTAATCTCGAGGATTTTAACGACAGTCGAAATAGTGGTATTGGCAGGTTTCGGATCCGGAAACTTTTCGGCAATGTCCTTAATGAAACCTTTTTCCAGATCCCATAGAATTTGCATTACTTGTTCTTCGGCACGGGTAAGTTCTTTCATTGATCTATCAAATTGGTAGTGCAAATATACGACTATATTTTTAATCGTACGACTATATATTTAGATTTACGACTATATTTTTAGAAATTATTAAAAAGGCTTATTTGTGTTTTCGTAAATAATTAGTTACTAATTCTTAGAAAAAAACCTGCACTCAAACTGATAACTACCAGAACCTATTTCAAAAACGGCTTCACTTTTTGCATACGAAGGGATTTCATTCCTTCAGCTTTCGTTACTTCCTATACAGAAATCGTGTAGTTTATATCAAAAAAATAAAGAATTATTAAAAATAGATTGCATCGAAAATAAATCAATGAACTTTACACCAGATTATATGCATAATTTGTATTTTTGGCTTCAGCGATTTCTTAAAACTAGGTTCTGACATGGTTTATTTCCATCCTTAAAGTACATTTTTACTACCATGACAACATCTAACGGCGAAATATTTTTTAAGTACCTAACCATAAGCGAAAGAGACGAAGAATGGGGCATTGTGGTAACTGATGCAGGATTTGCAAAAGTTCCTCCATCTTCCGACTATCCCTTGGGTAAACATCCCGATTCACATCAATTTACATGGGAAAAAGGGCGGGTACTGCATGAATATCAACTTGTTTATATTGCACATGGCAAAGGCGAATTCGAATCTGAATTCGTCCAAAACAGACCAATCAGTTCAGGAACTGCATTTTTACTTTTTCCAAATATCTGGCACAGATACCGGCCAATACTGGATACAGGATGGAATGAATTCTGGATTGGTTTCAAAGGAACATATGCCGAAAGGTTGGTTCAAAATGGATTCTTCAGTGAAAAAGAACCTTTGTTGGAAATAGGATACAGCGAACCTATGTTACGTATATTCAATCAGGTAATTGAATATGCTACATCAGAAAGTCCGGGTTATCAACAAATTATATCAGGAGCCACAGCACATTTGTTAGGAATCGCATTTGCCGCCAACAAACAATTTGCATTAAGAGACGAAGGAGTTGAAGCGATAGTTAGTAAAGCTCGCCTCAAAATGCTTGAATCGGTGGACAAGCCACTTGATCCCGAACAATTAGCGAATCAGTTGGGAGTAGGATATTCATGGTTTCGAAAGATGTTTAAGGAGTATACTGGAATGGCGCCGGGCCAATATCATATTCAATTGAAAATACACAAAGCCAGAGAAATGCTTAGTTATAGCACGCTGGCTGTAAAAGAAATAGCATTTAGGCTGGGCTTTGAATCCGATTTTTATTTTGCGAGAATTTTTAAACAAAAAACAGGTTTTTCACCCAATCAATTCCGCAAGACGATGAAAAAATAATAATGCATAGCCACTATGGTTGTAACATCATTGTAGAAGGATAATGCAGAAATTAAAGAGTATTATTTTAATGGAGTACCAAAACTCTACATAGGTGCAGAAATGGTAAGAATTGATTATAGTCTTAAATACATTACAAATTAAAAATCTATCAAATGTCGTTTAAAAATATTTCCTTAATCTACATTTTCCTTCTTCTATTCGGTCAGGTAAGCGGCCAGACAAAATCTTCCAAATCATTTTATCCCGGAAAAACCTGGAACGACAATATGGGAAAACCTATTCAAGCGCATGGCGGAGGGGTGATGTATTATAATAGAGTCTATTATTGGTACGGGGAAAACAAAGATACTGTAACCAGCAATCAAAATACTGGATTTAAAGGTATTTCGTGTTATTCTTCAAAGGATTTATACCATTGGAAAAATGAAGGAATAGTTTTAAATCCGGTAAAGTCTGATTCAAAACATGATTTATATCCAGGGAATATAGTAGAGCGGCCAAAGGTATTATACAATGAAAAAAATAAACAGTTTGTAATGTGGATGCACGTTGATCAACAAGGGTATAAATATGCGAGACAAGGAGTTGCAATAAGCAAAAATCCAACAGGCCCGTTCGAATATATAAATAGTGTACGCCCCAATGGTTTTGAAAGTCGGGATATGACCATTTTCAAAGATGACGATGAAAAAGCGTATGCTATCTATTCGTCGGAGAATAACAAAACCTTGCATCTAAGTCTTTTAACCGATGATTATCTTGAACATAGCGCGACTTATAAACGAATAATGATTGACATGTCGCGGGAAGCTCCTGCTATATTTAAAAGTAGGGGAAAATATTTTCTTATAACTTCTTATTGCACAGGATGGTCACCGAACCCCGCTCTTTATGCCATTGCCGACAGTATGATGGGAAATTGGAAGGAAATTGAAAATCCATGCAAAGGAGAAGGAGCCGAAACAACATTTGGAGCTCAAAGTACATTTGTTTTACCTATTGAGGGAAGAAACGAATCGTTTATTTTTATGGCTGATAAATGGAATCCCAAAAATCTGTCCGATTCAAGATATATTTGGCTGCCCATACAATTTAATGGGAATAAGCTTCATATCAAATGGGTTGAAGAGTGGAGCTTAGATTTTTTCAAACGGTTCAATTGGTAGTATTCGGCAACATTGACCTGTTCACTTCGCTGATTTCCACATTTCAGATTGCTCGGACACCCACAAACGTAAGAAACGTCTTCTGTTTATGCGGTTTAACCGCAATGTATCGAAGTAAAGAATAATTTTTCGTAGCACATCATAATAAAGTAACACGAACAATATTCCGCTAAAAAACCAAATAAACATTATATTAAACCAGAATGTATCAATTTTAAAGTTTGATATGCGTTTTACGGGGGCATAAAAATGAGCTCGCCCAAAATTCGATTCAGGACTTCGAAAAATTGCATCTTTAATTCGAACCATTTCTTTGTTTTGAATATCGAATTCCAAAACTTCCTTTTCGTTAGCTACAATATCAGCCACCTGTTTGTTGTAATACTTTTCCTTGAAGGCTAAAAACTGTTTATTTCCACCCAATTTATATACCAATCTGAAATATTCCGCATCACGGTTAATAATATTTGTATTGTAGATAGATATGTATTCATTTTCAACAATATCCAGATAACGATTCAAACTAAAACCAACTTTATTACTATAATCCGCAATATTCAAGCTATCAACAAAAGATGGTAGTTTAATTTCCAATCCATTGGACATTCTAACCACTTCATTGTATATTATTCCCAGGTTTTGCGAAAGTTTTAATGTGTCTTTCCCGTTTTTTATTAATCGCTCACATTCAGCTTCAAGATTACGTAAGCCGGGAATACCATATGATTTGAAGTAGGTAGCATTTTTTATTTGTGATTCAGCTTCATAAAAATGTTTTTCGTACTCATTGTTTTTAAATTGCGTAACCATTAGTGATTCGTATGCCCAGCGAGATGTCATTAAATCGCCTATAAATGGTACATTTTTTTCAGATGCAATATGGTTGTGCATCTTATCGAAATCGACAACTACACCGCTAAATAGTAACTGTGGCACCAGGATTAATGGCACCAGAATATATATAGTAACCACTGAATTGAGACCAGATGAAATGTTTAATCCAATTAAATTAGCCCAGCACGACGTTGTAAAAAGAATAAGCCAATACTGCCACATCATGCCCTTTATTTCAAGCATTGAATTACCAATACCAACAAATACAAATGTTTGCAGGGCAGAAATCGCAAACAGAATGATTATTTTAGAAAAAAGATAGCTTGAGAGGCTTAAATTCAGAAATTTTTCCCTTTTCAGAATTTTCCGATCCTTGAATATTTCCTCAGCGCTAATTACCATTCCTAAAAACAACGAAACAATCACCGCCATAAATAGAAACGCAGGAATATTCGGATTTCCACCAAAAATATACCTTGGCACTCCTTCAAAAAACGTAAATCTTTTGGTAAAGTATGCCAGAATAAATGCAAGTAAAGGTGCTTCGACAGTATTAATGAATAAATACTGTTTATTGTGAATCTTTGCCAGTAAATCACGTCTGAAAAAAAGCTGAAATTGCTTAAAGTGCCCCGGGATATTGAAGTTGTTGCGGGGTATCGTCGAATCATGTTCCCTTTGGGTATTTCGAACCTTAATATCAATTTCGTCAATATATTTTTTATACCATTCTTCAGGAGAGGTTTTACGTTTTCGTGTTAATTTACCATTTGCATCTACCACACGAGCTTCCACAATACGCAAAATCTGGTCTGCATTAATATTACCGCAACTTAAACATTCGCTTTCCTCAGCATCGGCAAAGTGAGATGCCCGTTTAAAATAAGTAATGGCCGTAATCGGGTTTCCATAATAAATGATGCGTCCACCCTGATCCATAACAAGCAGCTTGTCGAGCATTTTAAAAACGTCGGATGATGGCTGGTGTATATTGGTAATTACAAGCTTACCTTTTAATGCCTGTCTTTTTAAAAGGGTGATAATTTTTTCAGAATCGGAGGATGATAATCCGGAAGTCGGTTCGTCAACAAACAGAATAGAAGGCTCGCGAATTAACTCAAGCGCCATATTAAGCCGTTTTCGTTGTCCGCCACTCAATATAGTGGTGAATGCATCGCCCACATTGAGGTTTCGGGCTTCCACAAGATCGAAATCAACCAAAGCTTTCTCAACTACCTGATTGATTTGCTCTTTGGTATAATCGCGAAAGCAGAGTTTGGCGTTGAAGTATAAATTTTGGAATACAGTAAGTTCTTTGATTAAAAGGTCGTCCTGAGGAACAAAACCAATGACTCCTTTTAACAACTCCTTATTCTGGTGAATATCAAAACCATTGATCCGAATTTTCCCCAGTTTAGGTTTGATATTCCCATTGAGCACATTAAGCAATGTTGATTTGCCCGATCCGCTTCCACCAATAATACCTATTAATCTGCCCGAATCTTCAGTAAGGTTAAATCTTTTAAGACCATTGCTGCTATTTCGGTAACTATACTCAATATTGTCGGCTGTAAAAACAAAATTACTTTCAACAGCAGCCTGTATAAACCGGCCAGCCATTCTGCTAAAATAAAGAGAAGCTATTTTTGAATTTTTGATTACCGATCCTACTGACCAAATATAGGAGCGAAAGGGTTTAATATTGTGGCCGTTGATAAACAACACTAAATTTCCAGTATAGCGAAAAAGATAGGTATTGGTACTTGGAACATGCAGTACCATGATTCTTCCATCAAGCTTTTCGCTGGGCATATGCTTGATATCCGGATCGCCGGATGACTCATTGGCATCGATAAAGAGGAGCATATCACGATGAATGACCTCGTCAAGATCTCCGAAAGTAAATGCCTGAACATCCTGAAAAATACCTTCTTCAATCTTCAGTTCACGAGCAATAGACGTTACTATCTTCAGTTCGTTGCCGGTAAGGGCATTACCTCTGTTAATAAAATCCAATAAATAAATAATTGCAATCAGTTTTTGTTCCTGTTCCAGCTCTACATTAATCTGATTGCATAATTCAATAATTTTAGTTTCGTTGGATGCATTTTGTTTATTGGCTTCCATATCACTTGATCGCATAAGTTCCGGATGATAATTCGTAACCTGCTGATCGAAATAAGCGATATATTTTTGAGCGATTTCGTGGCTGTATTGACGGTCGAGGTAGTCCAATACAATACCACGCTCGTTTTCCGAGTGACCGTTTTCATTGACATCGGCTACGATGGCAAACAAACGCATCAGTGCTTTCAGAATAGACTCGTTCACGCTCAATCTGGTAATAAAAACAGCCCTATGCAATTGGCAAGGGCTGTCTAATGATTATATATTATATTTAAAAATAGTTAAGCTGCAAGTGAATTACGCACATTCTGAATGGTTTGCAGAATCAATAGGTAGTCCTTTTCGGAAAGTCCCGATTCAATCTTATCAAAAACTGGTTTTAACACCAGAAGTTGTGTTTCTAACGATTTAATATCAGGATTAGTATTATGGCTCGAAAGCAAACTGATAAGCTTTGAATAGGAATCCTTTTGATTTGTAATAAGCTTAACAACTCCAGAGTTATGATATGTATCTTCTGAAATGTGAGTAGCAATATACATTAATTCCATCCACATGCCTGAAATCATCATAACAGCAAGATCAGGATTGTTTTTCTCATTAAGATTCTTGTATGTGTTATGAAAAGTGTTGGTGATGACATTAATAAGTGTATCCTTATTATTCATCTTTTCACGAGCTTCATCGGTTAGCAAATTGCTGTAATCAACATTTACTCCAAGCTGATCAAGCAAAGTTTTCACAGCTTTAGAATATAACCTTACATCCTGTTTCTGATTATAAGTAACAGCATAAGCAACATCGGCACCATAAATGCCCAAGTTTACAGCTTTACTTTTTTCGGTAAAATACTTATCCGCCTTATCGACAGGATTCAGCGATGCCGACACATATTTTGCACCCATATCATTGAGCATCTTTGTGGTTTCAAATGGAGTTGGCAAAGGGTAAACCACATCTTTTACATCCTGAGAAATCTCAGTCAGATTAGTGCTATCAGCCGAAGTTTTTCCGGCATTTCCTGATTTATTGCTGTTCTGGCACGACACAAGAATAACGGCTACCGCTATTACAAAGGCCAGATTATTATGCAATAGTTTTTTAAGAAACATAATAATAAGTTTTATAGTTTATACATTCAACACAAAGATAATTATTGTCATGAATAATTTAGGTATCGGTTATATTAAATTATAGCTACATTTTTAAGGTCGTACTAAAAAATAACAGGGTTATATCTTTTTTGTTGATTACTGAGAAACAAACATATAAAATCTTAACCAGTAATTATGGTTTATTTCTTTCATCAATTCGACGGTGCCGTCGAAAAAAATACATAATAAACGAAAGAAAAATGAGGATATAATTTAGAATGCTCGAACTAAATCCATAGGTAACTGTGCTATGAACACCCAACCCAAGAAGTATAATAAATACAGCCAGCCAAATAAATTCAAGAATATAAGTTAATTTATTTGGCTTGTTCATCTTTAAAAATTATGGTGCTCCAGTCAGGACATAGTAATTTCCAATCGGTAAAATCTTCTTTTGCTTCCAAACCACAATTTCCGATGTGTTCCCCACCATCAGGGGTAACAATACGGCAATATTTTTTGGAGTAAATAATGTGTTTTTCCTGATCCCAAAATAACTCTTCGGTAGTAAGCCGATCTCCCTTTTGGTTAACAACAACTACGTTTTTGCGAGATTCCCAAAGATTTTGCTTTATGTAATTTTTGACATATAATGCCGAAATTTCTGCTGTCACCTTAAGCGAATCATCGAAAAGATAAGAATGCATGCCTTTAGGGTATTCTCTATATGGTTTAGGGATTCCGCTGTATTGATGCCATTCAGGACTAACCATCCGCACTTTAACCCGACCCGAATCACTATAAAGAGTTTCAAAATTATACGCAGATAATTCAGGCTTAGTATTGGCATCAGACAATGCTTCAATCACTTCAAGTTTGTTTTCGCAAGATACAAGCACCAAGCTAAATATAACTATAACCAATCCAATAAAGATTATTCTTTTCCCTCTCATTATATTCTAAGAAGTTAGTCGAATTTGGATTTTATAAACCAAATATCGTACAGCGTCAGACTTAAATAAATGTTTTGGTAATTTTCCTTAATGAGACCGTTGGATAATGTACCCCGTTGCCCGACCTGATAACTAATATGAAACATTGATCGACTGTGGCTAAATGGCAAACCAAGACCGATTGTGGCACCATAATCTTTAATATCTTGATTTATAAGTCTCAAATTTGTGTTTGAATAATATCCTCCTAAACGAAAATTTACATGATTTAAATAACCGCGAAGTGCCTGATCATTTGGAGTAAATTGAAGCCCAATATTTACTACAGAACTTTTTTTCATCACACCGGTATTATCCGGCATTTTAAATTCACTCCAATCCTGTGATGTATAGTCGATAGCCAAAATTAATTTACGATTTAAATTAATAGAAGCACCAAGGCCTAACTTATTGGGTAATACGATTCCTGTTTCACTATTTTCTTCAAAATTAACCGTATCAACAGCACTTTGACTTGCTCCGCTGTAAGTATTACGTATAAAATTAGAGTGTGTACCCTTTAGTGCTGACTTGTTATCAAATATTGCTCCTAAAACCAGGGAACTATTATTATTAAGCTTAATTACGTATTGTGCTCCAACACCAATATATACGTTTCTTACACTGTATTTATCTGTTATCTTGGTTGAAAAATATTTATCACTAAAGGGAAAAATATAAGATTTGTCGTAACTCAATGAACCAGTTAAATAATAAGCATTTAGGCCAAATGAAAGATTCTTCCATTTAATACCTGTACCCAAAAACATTCTGTTTAGCCCCCCTGAACCTTCATAGTATGAGTCAACAGTGCCAATATAAGGTTGATTAACACCTTCTTGAATAACATTGTAACCAACTTTACTGAAAGGTACAACGCCTCCACTTACAAACATCCATCTTGTAACAGGAAAACTAATGGCGAGATGACTGAACGAGGCATTTTTTATACTAAATGAGTTTGTTGAACTCTTATAATTGGTCATGCTCCCACTAAGGCCAAAATCGAAAATAAAAGACGATGAATCTTGTGTGGTATATGAGGCTGGGTTAAGATAATTTATCTGATTTTCCATTCTCATTCCTATACCAACACCACCCATTGCACGGGTAAAACCTATTCCTTGACGTTCCATTTCACCAAAACCGTATCTGGAATAGGGCGAATATGTATTTATTTGCGCTGAAACATCTAAAAAGATAAGAAAAGAGAAAAATAAAAGTACACTAATTTGTTTTTTTAACATTGTAGAGAAGAATTCTGTTTAAGCCGATCATTACCAAATTTGAAACCACAAATATTGCATTTTTTAGTTTATTATCAAAGAATTTAGCATCGCCACCGGTAAATAAAACTTTTAGATCGGGGAAAGACTGTCGGAACAGATTAATTGTTCCATCTACTTCCAATAATATACCTTGTTGAACACCAGATGTAATTGCCTCCCTTGTATTTTTCCCGAATAAAGGAAAATTCAAAGACATTTCAAGCTGAGGCAAGCGAGATGTAAAAGAATGTAATGCATTAAATCTCATAATAATACCCGGAGAAATATTTCCTCCAAGGTATTGACCTTTCATGTTAATTACATCGTAAGTAATTGCTGTTCCAGCATCAATCACAAGGACGTCATATTTTGAGTAAAGATAATTAGCGCCAATCACTGCCGCCAGCCTATCCTTTCCCAATGTTTCTTTTGTCTCATATAAATTTTCAATTGGTATTGGCATGGAATGATCGAGAATGCCAAACCATTTTAAATTTGATTTAAGAATAGATACAAGATTTTCGGGAACTATCGATACGCTTGACAAGATCGCAACTTCTACCTGTTTCACGGCAAGTAAATTAATAATTTGGTCGTAGTTGTTACCTTCCAGAATCCTGAAGTCGGTGATTTCAGAATCGCTAAAGACCGCGACTTTTGTGTGGGTATTTCCAATATCGATGCAAAGAGAAATCATTCAATTGACTATTAAAAAGAATACACAAATATATTTATTCGAATTACTCGTTGATATAAACTTTAAAAGGTTGTCAAAATTGTATATGGTAAAAATAATATTTATTCAATTGTTGTTTACATAAATGCTTTAGGGGCTGTGTCAAAAAATTAAATCTAATTAAATTCTAATTAACCCCATTTTTTTAATTGTAAAATGAATATATTTTATAAATATGGAGGTTTTATTCTAAAAATATCATTTTTTTAAAATTATAGCTGCTATTTAAGCCAAACTTTTAAAATATTATTTTAATTAGCCATACAAGTCGAAGATTTTTGTTAATTTTGCACAGCTAATAAACGTTTGATGGAATTTATTGATACTCACACGCA